>JAITOM010000136.1 GCA_031289975.1 Methanobrevibacter sp.
ATATTTTAGTTTAAAATTATTTATATTAATTATTTATATTAATCAAAATATATTATACCTTATTTAAAATTATAGATTTTGATAAAGTGATATTTAAAATTAAATAACTTAATAAAAAATGATCATTCAAATTTTAATAACTTTTCAATTTTAATAACTTTTCAATTTTAATAACTTTTCTATAATGATGACTATAACTTAAAAAAAATAATTTATAATATTTGATCTGATATTTATGAAAAAGAAATCTATTGCAATTATTATTGTTGTTTTGTTAATTCCTTCTGCTTTAGGAATTATTCTTATTTTTAGTAGCCAGAATAATAATGATAATATTGTAAATATGGGATATTTGCCTACAGATCATGATTCTGCATTATTTATTGGTCAAGCTAAAAAGTGGTATGAAGATAATAATATTACCCTTAACCTTTTTGAATTTAATAATGGTGGGAGTTTAATGGTTGCGATTGCAAGTGGGCATATCGATATAGGTTATGTTGGAATAACACCAGCAATAGCTTCTATTTACAAGGGGATTCCAGTTAAAATTGTTTCTTCAGTTCAAAATGAAGGTAGTGGGATTGTTGCTGGTAAGGATTCAAATATAACTTCAATAAATGATTTAGGAGGGAAAACAATAGCTACACCTGGAACTGCTTCAATACAAAATGTGTTATTAACTTATGCTCTTAAAAAAAATGGAGTATCAAAGGATAATGTTTCAGTGATTGATTCATTGATTCCTTCTATGGTAAATGCTTTAAGAACAAAAAAACTTGATGCTATTGTTCCCTACGAACCTTACGTTACAATTCCTATTGAAGATGGTTCGGGTGTTGAGATTGCATCATCAAATGATATACTTCCTAATCATCCATGTTGTGTTATTGTAGCAAGAGAAGATTTTATAAAAACTAAAAAATCAACTCTTAAAACTATATTGGATATTCATGAAAATGCTACTAAGTTCATCCTTGAAAATACTGATGTGGCAGCAGGTCTCCTACCAGATACAATAGTTAAAAATGTTTTTGTTGAAGAAAAATCTCTTAGAAATATTAAATTTAATTATGGTTTAAGTGAAGAGTATATTAACAATGTCATGGACTTTATAAATATTGAAATAGGATTAGGTTTTATTAAAAAGCCAATTTCTAAAGAAAAGTTATTTGAAATTATTAACTAATTTTTAAATAAATTTTCAAAAAACTCTCAAAACTTTTCACCTTGAAAATAAATATTACAAATAAAGTCTTTTGTAAAATTAAATTTTTCATTGAAATTTTATTTTGAATCTCACGAAAATTTTATTTTAATTAATATTATGGTTTAAAACCAAATTTTTATAATTTAAAATATTTTAATTTTCAAAGTTATCTAATAGATTTTATTAATTTATAATTAAATAGTTTATTTTACTTATTTTTAAAAATAATAATTTTAAAAAGATTGATTTTAAGAAAAAGTAGAACTAATAATTTTTGCAAAAATTTAAGTTTCATACCCAATACCGTCAAGTTAAGAAAATTATTTTTTTAAAATTGGATTGAAATTAAAAATGGAACTTCTATAAGCCAAGATTTTAGATAGAAATTTTAATCAAAATTCTTAAGTTGACAGCATTGGTTTCATACCATAATTGAATATGTTAAATGAATTAAAAATTAAAATGTGATCATGTTGAATAAAAAAGTACTACCCCTATTATTACCAATAGTTATCCTTGTTTTTTGGTACGTATTTACTGTTCCAATAAATTTAGTCCCAAATTATGTTTTACCCACTCCAATAATGGTTATAACATCAGCTCATCAATTGATTGTTTCAGGAAAACTATTCACTGATGTTGTTAGTACATTGATTAAAGTTTTATTGGGGTTGATTTTAGCATCAATAATAGCTATTCCACTTGGAGTTTTACTTGGATGGTCTAAAAATTTAGAAGAAATGAGTAAATTTATTGTTGGAATTTTAAGACCCATACCTCCTGTTGCATGGATTCCATTTTCTATTTTATGGTTTGGTATTGGTTTAATTCCAGGAATATTCATTATTTTCATGGGATGTTTCTTCCCAATTCTTATTTACACTATTGATGGCATTAAAAGAACGGATAAAGTATTAATTGAAGCAGGTAAGACTTTAGGTACTTCTAACTTCCAAACAATAACTAAAATAATCATTCCATCGTCAACACCAGCAATAATATCTGGTTTAAAGGTAGGTGTTGGAATAGCACTAATGTGTACAGTCACAGCTGAAATGGTCGCATCTAATAATGGATTAGGATATTTAATCATGAATTCCTCTCAATTATTTGATACTGGTGCAGTAGTTGTTGGTATGTTATCAATAGGAATCATTGGTTTGGTTTTTGATATAATATTTAAAGAAATTCAAAGTAAAATATTCTGGTAAATTATTAATAGTATATGATCTTTTGTAAAATTAAATTTTTCAGTTAAAATTTGAGTTGGATTCATGAAAATTTTATTTTAATCAAAATTGTTAATTATTGAATTATAATAATTATACAAATTATTTATTTAAATAAATATATTATAATAATTAATATTAAAAAATAAAGAAAAACTTGTTTTTCTAAGTGAAATAAAAAATTTCACTAAAGAAAGTTAGAAATTTTCTAACTTATAAAATCATGGATTTTATAAATAACAAAAATTTAAAACTTAATTTATATTCAAAGAAATATTTCATTATATGGTATTTCCAAAATATTTATTTAAAAGTTGAATATAGATGCAAAACACTACAATTATTATATTAATAAATGGAAAAATAGCTATTTTAGAAAAAAAGGGATTAAATTGACAGTTGAAATTAAGAACTTGAATAAAACATTCAAAACCCATAAAAAAGAACTTTTCTCACTTACAAATGTTAATCTAAAGATTGAAAGCAAGGATTTTGTTTGCTTACTTGGTCCTTCTGGTTGTGGGAAAACAACATTGCTACGATTAATTGCTGGACTTGAAAAAAAAGATAGTGGAGAGATAATAAAGGATGGAAAATTAATTACAGGACCATCTAAAGAACGAGGTTTTGTTTTCCAACAGTACTCCTTATTCCCATGGTTAAATGTTTTAGATAATGTGACTTTTGGTTTAGATTTAGGAAAAGAATCTAAGGAAGAGAATATTAGGAGAGCAAAAATATATTTAAAATCTGTTGGTTTGGAGAATACTGAAAATCTTTATCCTCACGAGCTTTCTGGTGGGATGCAACAAAGAGTAGCTATTATAAGATCTCTTGTAAATAATCCTAAAATACTATTAATGGATGAACCTTTTTCAGCTTTGGATATACAGAACAAACATAAATTACAAGAAGAAATAATTAGAATTTGGCAGAAAACAGAGAAAACAGTAATATTTGTTACTCATGATGTTGATGAAGCAGTTTTCTTAGCAGATCGTATAGTTTTAATGGGGAAAAACCCAGCCCATATAAAAGAAGTTTACCCTAATAATTTATCTAGACCAAGAAAGCGAAATAGTAAAGAATTCATAGATATTCAAGACAAAATAACAAAAATATTAGAAAGCTAAAAAATAAAAAAAGAAGAATTAATAGAGAGTGTAAAGATCATGGCTCCTGATTAAAAAAATGATTGATATTAATCTTGTCAATTTGGTAATAATTTAATTTTATAAGCTTAATCAATGATTCTAAATTTTATTAATATTAATTTTTGATTGTATACTACATAATAAGTGAAAAGCTAAAATAAAGTATTATGGAATGAAATTGATGTGTCCAAAAAATTTCAGGAGCCAACTTCTTTACACTCTCTATAAACCATTATATCCTCCTTCATTCCATTCATCCAACCATCTATGACCAGTTGATAAACTAATTTCCATTAGTTTAACAGCTTCATCAACAGTCTTCCCATTATACAAAAAACGGATAAAAGTTAATTTTTTTAAAACATCAGCTTCTTGTTGATGTCTATTAATTAACTTATCTAATTTAGTTTTTTTAATATGCTTTTTAACTTTTTTTTGAATTTTATTAACCATAATATTAATTTGATTTCAATGCTTTTAAACTTTTCGATTTAAACTATAAATCATGATTAATATAGTAAGTTTTGATAAAGTTCTTAATAAATAACTTTTTTAAAAATAAATATTATTAAAAAATATTAATTTACAATTGTTTATATTAATTAAAATATATTTTCATTGTTTAAAATTTAAAATTATAGATATGTAGTGATGGGGAAATGAATATCATTTTTTTGAAATCATTTAAAACACTCCTTATTTATAAATTTTGACATTTTCATTTTGTTTCTCCTTTGTATTTAATGCATGGTCTATTCATTATACCCATCACTATTTTGCACTATTTTAATCATATTAGAAGTACCAACGTTTGATTGATACTTCTCATATTATTAGAAATTGGGCAACAATTATTTTTTTATTCTCAATGAACTATATATGCTGATTTCAATATATGATTTTTGGTTTTTTCATCCATAACACCAATAAAATTCTAAATAATATTACTATTAAATAGCACTGTAAAAAGAGGATGGAAATTCGCAATCTGGAATTTAGGTTTTTAGCAGAAAAAATTTAGGATCTATCCCTGTCATTAAGCTTTTATCATATGTTTTTAATTTTTCAATTGTGAAAATCAATGCTAATTTTACAGTACCCTATTAATAAATATAGTTCACAGTATATTTTGTCATGAAAATCATTGAATTAGCATGTACTTTATAATAATGTTTCTATTACTTCAATAACAGATATTCCACTGTTAATAGCTGTTTTCATAGCTTCATTGAATACTTTTCTTAAATTATGAACTACAACATGTGCAGTTAATTCTGCTTTCACTTTCTCTTTTCCAGAATAATTAGTATACCAATAATTAAACCCTTTCTTAATATTAGCAATCGTTCTCTCAACAGTAGTTCTCTTCTTATAAATCTCTTTGCTTTCCTCCTTATACATTTTTTCTTCCATTTCTTTTTGATGAATTGTTTTTTTATCAATTATAATCCTATATTTCTTTGTTGTGCATTTTGATTTAGATTCAGTTGGGCATTCACTACATCCTTCTTTATTACAATATTTAACACTACCATCTTTATATTCCTTTTCTCTTTTTAGTTCTACTCCTTCAGAACATTTGAAAGTGTCCTTTTCATAGTCATAGAAGAAGTCATATTTATGATATTTTTCAGGATTTTCATCAGGATGCTTTTTACTCATGGTTGCTTGTTTTCTGCTTGGATATATAAGCATCTAAACCATTCTTTTCTAAGTACTCTAATGCTTCTTTTGTTCCATATATGCTATCTGCTAAAATTTTCGTGTTTGTTAAATCAAATCCATTATTTTGTAGGTTTTCTATTTGTGGTATTAATTGATGATGGTCTGTTGGATCACTAACCACATCCACACCTAACACTATCCCACTATCAGAATCAACAGTAAATTGACTATTAAGTCCTTGTTCTTTCGCATGTTTCTTATATTTCCATCCATCTTGATTCTGGATCACCCAAATTAACTTTAATATCATTTTTATCAGGATTACTTTCCCTTATCTTCTCTAATTCACTGTGAGCTTTCTCAATAGTGTCTATATTTCTCTTTGTCAGTTCTCTTTTACTTTTCTTTACTTCATTCTCACTATTTTCCTTTACTTTATTCTCACTATTTTCCTTTACTTTATTTTCACTATTTTTTATGTTTTGTTTTTCACTTTTAGTTTTTTTCTCTCGTTTTTTCCTATTTTCATGTTTTTTTGAAAGCTTTTGTTCGTATCTTTCATCTACTTTTTCAACAATTTCTTTCACTTCCATTATATCGCTTTCCATGCATTCTTTAATCAATTCTTTTATTTTATACTTTTGTTGAAAAGCTTTCTAAGATATTAGAATCAACATCATCACCAAATAAATCATTTTCCATTAAATCCTTACCACACCCAGATTTTATTAGTTCATGAGCTAATTCTAATTAAGCTTCATCAATTAATGAACTTTTAGATGCATTAGCTTTTATAAATGTCCCATCAAATGATACACTATCTGATTTAACCATATTCAATTTTTCGGCACTGTAAATGAGCATGGATAATTTTCGTATTTGTGCCTATTTCTTAAAGTTCTAATATTTGGCTCGTAATTTTTCACAGTAGATGCTATTCGACGGAGTAAAGATCCAAAATCCTTAGAATTCTTTTTTAAATGTCTAATTTGAGGTAAACTATTAAAAGTTTCGCATTTATTGGAAGTCCTATCAATATTTTCTTCTCTTGTATGTGTAGTTAACTTTTCAAACCTTCTATTCAGATGATTAACGATTTTTTTAAAAACCTTG
>JAITOM010000188.1 GCA_031289975.1 Methanobrevibacter sp.
TTTTATCGTCTGTTTTCAATTTTTCAATTGTGAAAATCCATGCTAATTTTACAGTGCCTGTTTTTATGCTAAAATCCAAATTCCAAATTGTGAATTTCCATCCTCTTTTTACAGTGCCAAAAATTTGGTATATAATTCACATTAGAAACTCATATATTTTGTAATTAAAACAATTGTTATTAATATATTATAACAATTGTTATATAAGTTTATTATAGTATATATAAGTTACATCAAATATTCGACTAAGCATATATTAATGCTCATGTATATTCATGATATTACATTGAGCCAATATAACCCTTATTTAGTTGTATTATAATCTAAACATAATTTAATAATTCAAGAAGAAATAGCTAAATGAATAAAAATGAATGTGAGTTCAGTGACAAAAGTTCTTAAAAAATTAGAAGATAAAGGATTAATACAAAGAACTCTCAATAGTATAATCTTTTGTAAAATTAAATTTTCACTGTTAAAGGCTGAGTTGGAATTTCATGAAAATTTTATTTTAATTAAAATTGTTAATTATTGAATTATAAAAATTATAAAAATTATTTTTTTAAATAAATGTATTATAATAATTAATATTAAAAAATAAAAAAAATTTAAAACTTAATTTATATTTAAACAAATATTTCATTATATTGTATTTCCAAAATATTTATTTTTTCCAAAATATTTATTTGAAGGTTGAATATATATAAAAATAAATTTACAAAACACTTATAAATAGTTTTATAAAACAATAAATAATTTTATACCTAAATCATAATTTTATACCTAAATCATTAATTAAATTATCAATGTTAAGGAATATAAACAAAAATATTAAATAAAATAATGATTTAATACTTATTAATCAAAAATTAAATTTTGATTAAATTAATAAAAAGGAAAATTATATGAAGTTGAGAAAGAATTTCGTTATGGATCCTGTTTTAAGATCTGAAAATGATGATGAAATAAATGAAAGACATTCAGATTGGTTAGAATTACTATTTGACTTAATATTTGTTGCAGCAATCTCACAAGTAACCTTAAATTTAAGTGATCATTATGATTTAGTAAGCTTTTTAAAATTAGTGCCACTATTTTTTGCTATTTGGTGGGGTTGGACAGGACAAACATATTATTTGGATAGATTCAGTACTGATGATATATTAATTAGAATAATAACAATGGTACAGATATTAGTTGTTGCAGCACTTGTTTTAAATATTCAAAATGCTTTAACTACAAGTATGGTAGGTTTTGTTTTAACATACTCTATATTAAGATTTATATTGGTAATTGAATATCTGTGGGTTGGAAAAAAATTACCTGATGCTAAACCACTCACTGATTATTATTCAAAAGGATTTTTCATTGCTGTATGTATATGGTTGCTATCTATTTTTATTCCAAATCCATATAATTTTATTGTTTGGATAATTGCATTAATTATTGATGTTTTAACTCCGATTACAGCAGGTGAAATACATGTTAAATTCCCACCACATCCAACACACCTTCCCGAAAGATTTGGATTATTTACAATAATTGTAATTGGTGAAGCTATTGTAAGTACTGTAGTTGAAATGTCACAAGTAAAATTAGATCATTTAACTGGATTCATTGGATTTACGGGATTAATAATATCTTTTACTCTTTGGTGGGGTTACTTTGAAGAAGCAAATGGAGCGGAAGAAAGAGTTAAAGAAAGAAATGAGAGAATAGCTAAATATCATTTATGGTTATACTCTCATTTTCCATTAATGTTAGGAATAGTAGGCACTGCAGTGGGAATTAAACATTTACTCTACTTACCAGAACACGATACCCCTTATGACCCATTGATGCTATGTATATCCCTTGTCATTGCTTTTATATCTCTTAGCTTAATTTTTGCTTCGTCAATTAGTTGGAAAGAATGTATAGATAAAGAACTCTTTATATATAGGACACCTCACTACATAATAATAGTTTTAATATTGATTACAGGATTTTTAGGAGGATTTATTCCAGAATATGGAGTTATTTTTATAATAACAGCATTATCTGTATTTAATTGTATACTTTCCTTAAGAGAACCACCAGAAAAGATTTGTAAACTTAAGTGATAAAAACTTCATAAAAAGTTGGATACTGCAAAATTAGTGTTTAAGTAATTAACTTATTAATTTAGTCTTTAATTAAAATAATTGGAATTTCAAAGGTTTTAATGATTCTATTGGCTACACTTCCAATGGTTCCTTTTTCAGATTCATCTTTTCCATGAATATGAACTATAATTCCATCTGCATTTGTTCTAATAGCTATTATTTTCATGTCTCTAAGAGGATTTCCTGTAATTAAATGTTCTAAAACTTTAACTCCTTTTTTATTAGCTTTTTTAGTAATATTAGCTAAAATTTTATTACCTTCATCCTCTAATGAGTCATAAGAATCTGATTTATTCTCATCAAGGATATAAATTGCTATTATATATGCATTAATCTTGTATGCAAGTTCAATTCCAAATTCTACTGCTTTTTGAGAATATTTTGACCCATCACTCGGTATCATTAAGTTTTTAATCATTGTATCACTAAATTATTTTTTTTTTAAAGTTTGTTTTTATAGTGTTTTGTAAATTTATTTTTATCTATAGTCATTCTGGTAAGGTTCTTAAATTTTGGATGATAATTTTTTTTATTAAATTATTTAATTTCAAATATTAATTTATAAAAATCTATAATTTCAAATTTAAATAATATAAATCTATTTTAAATAATATAAATCTATTTTAAATAATATAAATCTTTTTAATTAATATAACTAATTTTAAACAAATATTTTTTAATAATATTTATTTATAAATTTCAATATTCTTTTATCATTAAAAATATTATTTAAAAATATATTAATTTATAAAATATTGATTATATAATATTTCTCTTAACTTTATTACCATAATATATTTTCATTAAATTTTTAAAAAAGTTTAATATCACTTTAAATTAAAATTTGAATAATTTAAAGAATAATTTTTAATAAAAATTTTTAAATAAATGTT
>JAITOM010000236.1 GCA_031289975.1 Methanobrevibacter sp.
AATTAAAATAAGTTTATATTATTTAAAATTTAAAATTATAGATTTTTATAAATTAATATTTAAAATTAAACAATTTAGTGAAAAAAATTATCATCCAAAATTTAAGAACTTTTCCAAAATGACTATATTTTAATAAAAATTAAAAAATTTTTAAAGTAAAAAATTTGTTTCTAAACTATATTATTCATCTGATTTCTATTGAATTTCAATGATTAATTATCTTGGAGTATTATGTTAACTAAAAGAATTATACCTTGTCTTGATTGTGATTTACAAGTTCCACAAGGAAGAGTTGTTAAAGGTGTAGAATTTAAAGAAATAAAGTATGCTGGTGAACCAGCTGAACTCGCACAAAAATATTATGAGGATGGTGCCGATGAAATTATTTTTTTAGATATAACTGCCTCATATGAAAGAAGAGGGACAATGACTAATGTAATTGAAAAAGTTACAGAAGAAGTCTTCACACCACTATGTGTTGGTGGTGGAATAAGAAAAGTTGATGATTATGTTAACATGTTAAAAGCTGGGGCTGATAAATGTTCCACTAACACAGCAGCTATTCATAATCCTGACTTGATAAATGAAGCATCTCAAGTAGTTGGTTCACAAGCATGTGTAATTGGTATTGATGTTAAAAGAAGATACATTGAAAATCCTAAGGAAAATAATGATAGAAACATTGTTGAAACAGAGAAAGGTTATTGCTGGTTTGATTGTAGTATTTACGGTGGAAGGGAGTTTACAGGAATGGATGCAATAAATTGGGCAGTGGAATGTCAAAAAAGAGGTGCTGGTGAAATTCTTCTAACCTCTATGGATAAAGATGGAACAAAGGATGGATATGATATAGAACTTACAAAAGCTATTAATGAAGCGGTTGATATTCCAGTTATAGCATCAGGTGGTGGTGGAAGTCCTGAAGATATATGCGAGGTTTTTAAAAAAACGGATGTTAGTGCTGCATTAGCTGCAAGTATTTTTCATTTTAATGAATATCCAGTTCCAGTAGTTAAAAACTATTTAAATAAAAAAGGATTAAATATTAGAGTTTAATTATTTTTTTAAATAATGTTTTATATTATTATCCTCATATAATTAAATCATGTCAGAATAGTTTAAATATTAATTATATTAAATGATATATTATTAATGTATTTGTATTAAATTGTGTGGAAAATTATTTCTTTTATAAAAAATATTGAACTGTTCACTATAATTTATTAAATATTACAAACATTAATGCTTGGTGATGTAATGGGAAAAATAGGAACTGCAATTAAAGCTTTATTAGTCTTATTTTTAATGTTAGTGTTTTTTGAAGCTGGTTTGATAGGATCTTATACAATTGTAACATCTGAAGCTCCAAATGTGCAAGAATTGATTAACATGCAAATTCAATCTATTTTAGGTATTATTAACCAGGATACTGTTGATAAAATTCTTACTAAAGACCCAAATGTTTATCAAATCTCCAATAAATTTGATGTTGTAGATGCTTTAAAAAGTCTTGCTAATGCTGATGGAATAAATATTAATGATATGAATGCCACATCTTATCAAAGTTTAAATAATAAACCTATTGATATTGAGATTGAAACCTTTGGATTTTCTGGAATTGATAATTCAAGTGGAGGTATCACTATAAAAGGTACTCCTGATTTAAAGATCATTGCTTCTGCAACTGCAACCCCAAACAGTAAAAAAGTAAAAGTTGATATTTCAACTATTAAAATCATTTCAGTCATGAACCTTAATTAAATAATAATTTCACAGTTAATAAATAAATGGATATAAGATAATATGAAATTATGTGCTTAAATATGATTCTTAGGTGATACTATGCTATATATCATTAAAGTTGATCCCAATAGAGAAAATATGACTGTTGGTGCTTTAAATGCACTTAAAAAATCTAAAATTGTCATCGGGGTTGAAAAAAATTTAGTAATGATTGAAGACCTTATAGAAGGAAAAATTATACATGAAAAAACTGTAAAAGATAAAACTTATTTAATTGAACTTGGAATATCTTTGGCTTTTAATGAAGAGGTTACATTAATAGATTATGAAGATCCTGAAACTTTTGGATTAGCAAATCTTTTTTTTCAAAACTTGGGTAAATATGATAAAATTGATTTTAAAATTTATCCATCCACAACATCCATCAATCTTTCAGCGACTTTGCTTGGAGCTCCTTTAACCGATTTTATAGCTATTGACTTAGGTTCTGATTTAATTCCTTTATCTGAAATTAAAGAGAAAATTGAAAATAGTGTTAAAGCGAACTTTGTAGTAGTTATTTATAAAGGAGAAAAACATTTTAAGCTAATAAAAGAAATTTTATTGGATTTAAAAAGAGGAAGTATATGGATTGGTGTAGTTAATAATATGGATTATAGGATAGCTAAATTAACAAATATAAATAGTAATGAATTAAATTCAGATACAATTTTAATCGTTGGAAATAAAATGACTTATATGGAAAATAATAAGTTAATTACTCCTCAACCCGTACTTATAGACCCTTATTTACATCCTTTAACAAAAGAGTTTTACACTAATTTTATAAATAACGAAAGTCATGATGGATCTAATAAAACTTGTGGTTATTATCCTTGCCATGCAATGGAAAATCAGCAATGTGATTTCTGTTATTGTCCATTTTATCCATGTGGGGATGGTTCTACTGGTGGCAAATGGATTAAAAATAAAAATGTTTGGAATTGTATAGATTGCACTTGGATTCATAAAAAAGATGTTGTGGATTGTCTTAAACCTAAAATAAAAGAGATTATTCTGGATGTTGAAGACCTTAAAACAAAAAAAGAAGATTTATTAAAGATAAGAAGAGAATGCATTTTTAATAGTTAATGAGTAAATATTTAAAAATATAACTATTATTAAATATTTAGAACAATGAATCAAACCTTTAAAATGATTTATTTTATAAATTTAAATTTATATATTATTAAATAATAATATTATACAATGACTATAATTAGACAATGGTGGGAATGAATTGACAAGTATTAAAGATTCATTAATTGATATGAAAAATTTATCAGAACTTATGATTGATTTAGCTTATTCTGCTGTTTTATTTAATAATAAAGAAGTGGCTGAAGAAGTTTTAAAACTTGAAAATAAAGTAAATAGCTTTAATTACGAAATAAAAATGCAATCACTTATTGCTGCACGTTCACTTGAAGATGCTGAAAAACTAACTGTTCTTCTTGAAATAGCTGAAGCTGCAGAAAATATTGCTAATTCTGCAAAAGACATAGCTGATTTAGTTTTAAAAGGATTAAAACCACATCCTGTATTTAAAATGGTGATGGAAGAATCTGAAGAAATAGTAAGTAGGACATCAATTTTAAAAGGTTCCGAACTTTCTCAAAAATCCTTAGGTGGACTATTTTTAAATACAAGAACTGGAATGAAGATAATAGCTATTAGAAGAGAAGAATCCTGGATTTATGGTCCAAATAGAGATACCATATTGTTTGAAGGGGATATTTTAATATTTAAAGGCACAGAAACTGGTTCAGGAATATTAAAAAAAATAGCAAGCAATGAAATGTCATTTGATGATATTTAATTAATAATTAATAAAATCAACTAAATGCAATCTTCAATAGGAATATAATGGTTGATAAAAATATTATTTAAAGATAAAAATTGATAAATACTACTAAATATTTTTTAAAATTTATATTACTCAAAAATATTATTTAAGGATTTGATTAAAATGAGGATAGGTGAAATCGATGAAAAAAACTCTGTTGAAATTCCTTCGTCATTTTATATCAAGTATAACACTAATATTTATAAATTTAACTATTTATATTAGTAAAAAAGGACTAAACTTATTTACTAAATACAGTGGAAAATCTTTTTTAAAAAACAATAAACAAATAGTAACACAAGGTTTAATAGGACTTTTAATCTGTGCTTTTGGAGATTTATTTGCAGGAATCATATTAGGAACTATGACATCATATTTAGAGAACTTTCCTGGATTAATAGTTTTAATTCCTGGTTTAATAGGAATGAGGGGAAATATCTATGGAGCATTAGCATCCAGGCTTGGAACAAATCTCCATATTGGTATTTTATCTCCAGAACTTAAAAAATCAGATATTTTAAGTCAAAATATTCAATCCTCAATTATTTTAACTTTGATTCTATCAATATCCTTAGGAATCTTGGCTAAAGTAACATGCATGATTTTTAATTTTAATAGCATGTCCTTCAGTGAGTTCATACTAATATCTTCTTTCGCTGGATTGATTTCAAGTTTAGTAATGTTACCTGCAACAATTATAATCCCTATTAAAAGTGTTCAAAATGGTTGGGATCCTGATAATATAACTATTCCAATAATCACTGCTTTAGGTGATTTATGTACCTTACCATCAATAATTCTTGCAATTTATTTAACTTTAATTATAGATAACCAATTTCTTAAGATAATAGTTGGTGTTTTAATCATTATATTTACCTTACTTTCATTTTATTTTTCTTATAATTCTGGTTCTACTATAAAAAAGATTTTAAAACAAAATACTCCTGTTTTATTTCTATCTTCATTAATGGGAATTTCAGCAGGTCAAATTTTAAATACTTTCATGAGTACTTTACTAACAAATAAAAGCCTTCTATCTTTAATCCCTATATTTTCAGGTGAAAGTGGTGGTTTACTCAGTATTTTAAGTGGTAGATTAACATCAGCTATTCATTCAGGTATAATAGAACCAAGCTATAAGTTAAGTGATGAATTAATAAAAAACTTTAAAATAATTTTATTGTTGGCAATAATTATTTACCCACTAATAGGACTTTTAGTGGGAGGTCTTCTTTATTTTATTGGAGCTTTGCAATTAAGTATTATAACAATCATGCTAATTAGTACTGTATCTGGATTAATTTTAATTCCTATTTTAATATTTGCAGTATTTAATATTTCAATATTTTCCTACATTAATGGTTTTGATCCAGATAATGTTGCAATTCCAATTGAAACAAGTTTAACAGACTTTTTATCTAACATTGTTCTAATAATTGTTTCATTAATTTTATTTGGTTCTTTATTGTAATCATCTAAATTCTAAATTAAGATCAATTAATAATTAATGGCAGTGTTTTGTAAAATTGAATGATAATTTTATTTATTAAATTATTTAATTTTAGATATATATTTATAAAAATCTATAATTTTAAATTTAAATTTATTTTAAATTAATATAAACAATTTTAAATTAATATAATTTAATAATATTTATTTTTAAAAAAGTTATTTATTAAGAACTTTATCAAAACCACTATATTTAAACTTATTTATTTTTAAAAATATTATTTAAATATGAGTTATAGTAAAAATTGTAAAATTTTTAAGAAATTGAAAATAAAGCTTTCAAGGTTACCTTGCAGTCTTAGATTGAGTAAAGAAAACACTGAGAAATGGAAGTTATATTCACGATTTTTTTAACTTGGTTGGATGAAATGGGCATGATATTTGATGGAGAAAAAACAATAGGTCATGGAGTGATTGTTTCACATGCACATCTATATGTATGTATCTTTATATGGTGATTGTTCCACATGCACATCTTATTGTACAATAAATTTGAATAAAAAGTTAAAAATAATTTATCAGTTGGATTTTTCACAATCTTAGTTTTTTAATTTTAAACAAAAAAAATTCTTAATTTAAGAATAATGGGATGGATGGATCTTTTTTTATTTGGAATTTCTATAATCCACAAAAGTGTACTACAAAGGTTTAAATACTACTTTAACTAATATAATATAATATAATAATATTTTTAAATTTTCAATGAAAATCCAAAAATAGTTATATTTGAATTTAAATATTTAATTAATATAATTCAAAATCAAGTTTATAAAGGATAATAATATGATTTTTCCATCATTAAAAGAAGTAAAAGAAATAACAGCTAATAATAAATATAAATGCATTCCAATAGGACACGAAATATTTTCAGATATTAAAACTCCAATTGAAGTACTTAAAATTCTAAAAAATAATAATAATCATTGTTTCATGTTAGAAAGTGTAGAGGATCTAAAAAGATGGGGAAGATACACAATAATTGGATTTGATCCAAAACTGGAAATTAATTGTGAAAATCAATTTCTTCAAATAAAAGGTTATAAAAATATAGAAAAAAAAACTAATAATCCTGGAAAATATATTAAAGAGATAATATCTGAAAACAGAAGCCCTAAAATAGCTGAATTACCTCCATTTACAGGGGGATTAGTAGGATATTTCGCATTTGAATACATAAAGTACAGTGAACCTTCACTTGATTTTGATTTGAATGAGAAAAATAATAAAGACTTCAAAGAAAAAAATAATGAATTATTTGGTAAATCTTTCAATGAATCATTTAAAGATGTTGATTTAATGTTATTTGATAAAGTCATTGTTTTTGATAACTATAAACAAAAAATGATTCTAATTATCAATATTAAAACTGAAAATCTTGAAGAAGAATATGAAGAAGCTATTAAACAATTAAATAATTTAGTTAATTTAATTAAAAATGGTGAATCAATTGATGAGGTAGAAAATAGACTTAAATTGATAAGTAATTTTAAACCATTATTTTCTAAAGAAGAGTATTGTGAAATGGTTAAAAAGGCAAAATATCATATAAAGGAAGGAGATATCTTCCAGGTTGTCTTATCCAATCCTTTATCTTGTGAAATTCGTGGAAGTTTATTGGATACTTATAGAATACTTAGAACAACTAATCCTTCTCCTTATATGTTCTATTTTTTAAGTGACAAAATTGAAATAGCTGGAGCATCACCTGAAACTCTTGTAAAACTTCAAGATAAAAAATTATATGCCTTTCCTTTAGCTGGAACAAGACCAAGAGGAAAAGATGATGCTGAAGATAAGAAATTTGAAGAAGATTTACTTTCTGATGAAAAAGAACTTGCAGAACATAATATGTTGGTTGATCTTGGAAGAAATGATCTTGGAAGGGTGGCGGAAATTGGCTCAGTTAAACTTGAAAAATATCTTAATATTGAAAGATTTTCCCATGTGATGCATATTGGTTCAACTGTAACTGGAAAATTAAAAGAGGATAAAGATTTTTTAGATGTTATTAATGCTATTCTTCCAGCAGGAACCTTATCTGGAGCGCCTAAGATTAGGGCGTGTGAAATTATAAATGAATTAGAAAATAATAAAAGAGGCATCTATGGAGGAGCAATTGGTTATATTAGCTTGTCTGGAAATGTTGACACATGTATATCTATTAGAATGGCTTTTGCAAAAGAAAATAAAGTTTTCATCCGATCAGGAGCAGGAATTGTTGCAGATAGTATTCCTGAATTAGAATTTGAGGAATGTATGAACAAAGCAAAAGCAGTTTTAAATGCTTTAAAATTAGCTACATCCATTGAGCAATGAAATGCCAATATTAATAATGTTGAGAAAAATGATTTTTAAGGAATTTATAAAATGATTTTACTTATAGACAACTACGATAGCTTTTCTTATAACTTGTATCAAATGATTGGTGAGTTGGATGAGAATATAAAAGTTATACGAAATGATGAATTAAATTTATTAGAAATTCAAAATATTAGTCCAGATTTTATTGTTATATCTCCTGGACCAGGAAAACCAGTAGATGGAGGAATATCGATTGAACTTATAAGAAAATTCCATGAAGATCTTCCTATTTTAGGAATATGTTTAGGTCATCAATGTATTTATCAAGCTTTTGGAGGAGAAGTTAGCTATTCAAAAAAATTGGTTCATGGAAAGGTTTCTAATATTAAGATTGATAACAAAAGTCCATTATTTAAAAATTTAAAAACTGAAATCCCTGTAGGTCGTTACCATTCTCTATCAGCGATTGAAAGTTATTTACCCAATGATCTATCCATAATAGCTAAATCAAAAGAAGATAGCGAAATTATGGCAATATCTCATAAGAAATATCCTGTTTATGGTCTTCAATTTCATCCAGAATCAATATTAACTCCTAATGGTTTTAATATTTTAGAAAACTTTCTAAATTTATAAATATATATTGATTTATAATTAAAATAAATATTTTTTATTAAAATAAATATTTTTTATTAAAAATGATTTTATAGTCATTATGGAAAAGTTCTTAAACTTTAAAATGATGATTTTTTTATTAATGTATTTAATTTTAAATATCATTTTATAAGAATCTATAATTTTAAATTTTAAATAAAATAAATATATTTTAATTAATATAACTAATTTTAAATTAATATCTTTTAATAATATTTATTTTTTATTTTTAAAAAATTTATTTATTAGAAATTTTATTGAAATAGAAGTAGGTGAGTTACGACTTACAGATAACTCCGATGGCCTAAACCAGTCTTATGGTGTCTCTTGTATGGTTATTACTTTAGTTTCTCTTAATTTTAGAAAATGGTAATAATCATATTTCTATTAATTTAAATAACTATGGAACTGGTAATACTGCCCTTCCTCGTAATGGAACTATTAATAGTGCTACTATCACATTAGAAAATAGAGGAGTTAAATTATACGAAGTCCCTAAGTTTAATGTTAAAAGTTATACTTTTAAATATTCTACAAGCCCGAACTCTTATTATAAGAATCCTAGTTCATCAACTTCTTCCTCCAGTAGTTCTAGCAGTTCCAGTGGTTCTGGCAGCGCTAGTAGTGGTATAACAGCTAATACTGTATCATTTACTTATAACAGCGACGGTAGTATTACTTATAATGGTTATGCCATCATAGGCGACTATAAATGGACTTACAACAACTATCGAATGTATAAGGACGGAACTACAAGTGGTAGTGCCACTGTAGCGAAAGTCTGAACAAAACATCTGATGCAATCCCCCTGCTTTAACTGGGGGTTAATCAGATCCTGTGACACAAATAATTTCAGCTTTTGTGACCGAAAAATATATATAGTAGTAATTACATACTAAGTATATGGATTTGGAAAGTACCACAAATGCAGTATATTCTCTTAATTATCATTTGATTTTT
>JAITOM010000240.1 GCA_031289975.1 Methanobrevibacter sp.
AAAAGTTATTTATAGTCATTTTGGAAAAATTCTTAATTTTTGGATGATAATCTTTTTTATTAAATTATTTAATTTCAAATATTAATTTATAAAAATCTATAATTTTAAATTTTAAATAACATAAATTTATTTCAATTAATATAACTAATTTTAAATAAATAATATTTTAAATAAATAATATTTTAAATAAATAATATTTTAATAATATTATATTTTTATTTTTAAAAAAATTATTTATGTATTAAAAAATTATCAAAACTACTATAATATAAATCAAAACTACTAAATATAAATCAAAACTATTATAATATAAATTTATTTTAATATAACTAATTTAAATGATTTATTTTAATATAACTAATTTAAATAAATATATTTAATAATATTATATTAAAAAGTTATTTATTAAGCACTTTATCAAAACTAATATAGATTAAATTTTATAATATCTTTTTAATATTTGATAATTGTATCCATTTATAATTTCCCCTATAGAGAACCTTAATATTGTCATGTTTAATCTCTAAAATTTCACTTAAATATGATTCATCATTGTAATTAAATATCACATGTTTTCCTGGTGATATTCTCCCTAATTTATTGTCAATAGGAATTGATAAATCATCATTATAATCATTTTTTTTATTTAAATTGTGATTTGTTTTAGTTTTTAATTCATTGGTATTCGAATTTTTAGTTTCTTTCAAGTTTTTAGTATTTAAACTATCAGCTGTTTTTTCCAAGTTTTTATTATCTAATCTGTTTATTTTGTTGTTGTTATTATTATTACTATTATTATTTTCGTCAAGTAGTTCATTATTTAATTTGGGCTTAGTTAATGTGGATTCATTGTTAGTTAAAAAAGAGATTTCTGTTTTCTCTGGTAATGGATTTTTATATTTATTTGATTGTTCATTATTATCTTTAAAATTATCTACAATTTCTTTATGATTTTCTGACATAGGTTCATTCCATGATTTTACAACAAAGGCATGATTTTCATTATTAATATTATTTATTTCATTTTCTTTATTTAATTTAATATCTTTGTTTTCTAATTTATTCGAATTTGGGACATTATTTTCTTTTTTAGTTTTATCTTCATTGTTTGAGTTTTGATTATAATCACTATCAATCAAATCTTTATTTAAATTTTCAAACCTTATGTTCTGATGATCATGGGGTATGGAAGAATTATTTCTGTGTTTAATGTTTGAATTTAAATTTGGAGATTTATCTTTATCAATTGAATTGTTTTTAAGAGAATTTGCTTTATCTTTAATATTTTTAGTTTGATTTTTGATGGATGTATAAGTTTTATCTTTGATGTTTGTTGTTTTATTTTTAAGGGAAGGATAAGTTTTTCCTTTAATAGTTTGAGTTTTATTTTTAAGAGAAAGATACGAGTTGTTTTTAATATGAGGGTAAACCCATTTTTTAATATAAGGATAGAATAGTATTGCTAACATAATAAATGTCCCTGATATTGAGAATATTAAAATGATTTCTAAAATTTCACGCGGTATCATGTTATTCACAGTCACAAGTTATCTTTTATCATTTTTAGTATAATAATTTTATCATAATATTTTTTATTAAGGGTATTATATATTAATAAAGTACTAATTATATTAAGTATTTAAATTATATTTAATAAGGATATTATATTTTAAAATTCATGATAATTTTTAAAATTCATTATAATATATTTTAATACAATATTTTATTATTTCATATAAATATATTTTATATGAATATATATTTTAAATAAATTTTTTAATAAATAAATCTATTATTAAATATATATTTTAAATAAATTTTTAATAAATAAATCTTTATTAAATATATATGGCACTGTAAAAAGAGGATGGAGATTTGCAATCTGGAATTTGGGTTTTTAGCAGAAAAAATTTAGGACCTATACATGTCATTAAGCTTTTATCATCTGTTTTTAATTTTTCAATTGTGAAAATCCATGTTAATTTTACAGTGATATATATAGTCAAGAACCAAGTTTTTTACAAAAATCATTAGTTTTAATTTTTTCTTAAATTCAATTTATTAAATTTAAATTCGTTATTTTTAATAAAAAATTAAAATAAACCATTTAATTTTTATATTAATAAAATTTATTAAAAAATTTTTAAAAATCATGCTATTTTAATAAAAATTAAAAAATTTTAAATTGCAAAAAATTTGGTTTCGTACTATACTAAGTTTATTTGAAGCCTATATGTTTTAAATTTATTTATAAACTTTAGGATTTATAGGCACTGTAAAAAGAGGATGGAAATTCATAATTCGGAATTTGGATTTTAGCATAAAAGCATTAAGCCCATATACATGTCATTAAACTTTTATCGTCTGTTTTCAATTTTTCAATTGTGAAAATCCATGCTAATTTTACAGTGTCGATTTTTTGGCAATGTAAAAAGAGGATGGAAATTTAAAATCCAAATTTTGGCTTTATTTATAAAACTTATTCATAGATTTATTATTTCTTTTTTAACAAGTATTAAACACTATTTTAGCATTAAATATAAAAAAAAGATTAGAAAGGATTTTATAATCCAAATGATTTCTTTAAAAGGTTGCTGTTAACATAACCTGCTTTAAATAATTCACCAGTTCTTAAATCATTAATAACAACTTCAGCAGGTGCAAACATTCCCTTGTCAATTTGATAAAAGTCGAAGTCCGCTTCTTTGAAAACCTCATAGAAAGGTTTTCCATAACCGTCGGCAGCAGATGAAGGCAATTTTTCAGTTAATTCTTTAATATTGTCTCCCTCTTCAGATTTAATGTAGTAATATGTTCTTCCTCCAAAAAGAACAGCATCATTAGTTTTTCCCATAGCTTTTAAAGGATCAGGATCAATAGGTGCTATTGGAGCTGATCCAGCTGCGAATTTAACTTTTTTCACATCAAAGTGAAGTGCTTCTAACATCTTATATGTTCCATTTTCAACAACTCTTCCAGCTATTTGAATAGAACCAACTAATGAAGAAGTTGGAGCTACAAGAAGATAAACATTTTCTGAGTTAACATTAGATTCTTTAGCTATTTGTTCAGCTACATCTTCATCAGGTAATTTATCAGCTTCTAAAGTTAAAATAGCTATATCTGCATCATCTTCATAGTTTATTTCATCATACGTTTCTGAAGGTTTTTTTGCTAATGCTCTTGCAGGACCAGAACCTAAAGCAAAAAAATCTCCAACACTAACAGACCAACCAGCTTTTTGAGCTCCTAAAGTGGAAATAGCTGGAAAATCAGTTTGAATACTAATAATTGGTAAAGAGAAATTATCTGATAGATCTCCTGGAATTAAAACTTCTACTTGAGCTAAACCTCCAAGACAAACTGCTGTATAAAGTTCACCAGCAGCAAAACTACCTGAAACATTCACACCACAATCTATAACAGTCGCACCATTATTTAATTTGGAAACATTAACATCAAGTTCTTCTGCATTGTCAATTAAAATATCAACAAATTTTTTAGATTCTATATTCACACTAACCATATTTTTTACCTCAATTAAATTTAATCTTATGAAAACATTTATATTTAATAGCTTTTTTTATGAATATTTATTTTACGAACTTATTTTTCATATAGTGGATTCGATGAAGTTTTTAATAAATAACTTTTTTAAAAATAAAAAATAAATATTATAGTAGAATAAATATTATAGTAGTTTTGATAAAGTTCTTAATAAATAATTTTTTTAAAAATAAATATTATTAAACTATATTAATTTAAAATTGTTTATATTATAGTAGTTTTGATAAAGTTCTTAATAAAATAACTTTTTTAAAAATAAATATTATTAAAAAATGTTTATTTAAAATTATTTATATTAATTAAAATAAGTTTATATTATTTAAAATTTAAAATTATAGATTTTTATAAATTAATATTTAAAATTAAACAATTTAATAAAAAATTATCATTTTAAAATTTAAGAACTTTTCTATAATGACTATAATAATTAAAATATATTTATATTATTTAAAATTATAGATTTTTATAAATTAATATTTAAAATTAAACAATTTAATAAAAAATTATCATTTTAAAATTTAAGAACTTTTCAATGATGACTATAACATTTAAAGTTTTTGACTTTTATATATTTAAAGATTTATTTTTTAAGAGCATTTTTTATGTTCTTAAATTCATTACTTAAATTTTTATCACACTATAATAATGAAAAGCTATTCCAAGACAATGAAAATCCCTTAGTTTTATTAGATAAAACTTTAGCTAATTTATTTCTTAAATCATCTTCATTATAATTTGAATCTAATCTAATTTTTAATTTATTATCTTCATAAGAGAAAGATTTAACCTCAAGACCATCTAAAGAAGAACTTAAATTATTTAAATTCAAATTATCTAAATTGGGTTCTATTAAATCAACTTCATAATATTCTTGGTTTGTACATGTAAAGGATAATGTTAATCTTAATAATATTATTGAAATTAAAATTAAATGTGGAACAAATCTTTTGAAAATAGCTTTAAACTTGGATTTTTTTTTCTTTAATTGATACTTCTTATTTCTTTCAATAAAACAATTTAACATTTTCTTATTTTTAAACAATCTTAGAAAAATATAATCAAAATACATTTCATCAAAGAGCACTATTAAAATACCATAAATTCCAATTATAGTGGGTATCGCAAACAAGTTTCCATCTACAATTCCAATTAAAGTACATGTTAATGAAAATATTAATAAAATTTTTGATGGAACTAACCTATCTTTTAAAGATAAAAAAGATGTTACAAATAACACTGGTAAAATAATTATAATTACTCTTGCTATCCCAGGAACATAAGGTGTGAGTGAGCTTCCAGTATGAATTCCAAAGGGGATATTGGTCATGATTGAACTTATAACATTTCCAACAATAGATTTAAAAACATGACTATGAAGTAAACTTGTTGTAGCATAATTAGGTTCAGGTATAATGAATGTTGTAAAAATATCTAATCCTAAGTTCAATCGCGAAATTACCTCAAGAGATAAAGGTAAAATTATAGATAATGCCGTGACAAAAATAGTTAGTTTAAGATAATAATTTCCAGATTTAGTAAAATTCTTTATTTTTTTTGAAAAAAGACCTTGTAGAATAAAAAATGATGCAATTAATCCAAAAAAGACAACATCTTTACCTTTTGAAGAACCCATTAATATAAAGTAAGCAAAAGGTCGAATATATTGATCTAAATCAGTTAAAAGCAAACAAATTGCAACAGCAATAAATATTAATCCAAATAATAGGTATCTATTTATATTCATGTTCATCCTCTAAAATTACACGGGTTTATATGAATAATAGTTTTTGAAAAGTTTTAAAAAGTTCTTAATTTAGAATGCCAATAAATATTTTACTTTTTGATATGTCTATGTCAAAAATTTGGGTGATAACAATTGTTATAATATATTAATAACAATTGTTTTAATTACAAAATAGATAGGGTTTCGAGTTCAAATTGACTACAAAATAGAAAACCCATTTTTTAGTATTCATGATTTTAAAACTTGTCACCTGAATTTTTGGCATGACCTTAGTGTTAAAATTAGTTTTAAATTAATATTATTATTTAAATTAATGATATAATAGATAGATATTTACCTCTCAAAAAGTAAAAAGGATAATATTAAGGAAATTCATAGATCATATAAGCTTAAATACTATCAAAACATTTCTTTCAGAGTCAACAGTGATAAATTTTATTTATAAGTTAATATTTAATGGTAATCTATCATGAGAATTTTTGGCATTAGGATTGTAAAGAAGGCGTCTAAATCCTAAAATCATTAGAATTGGATTTTTAACTTGTATTTGTTTTTTACCTAAAAATATTTTTCGCAATAGGTCTCCTAATCCTCCTCCTGTTAAAACATCCATGATAAAATCTCCAAATAGAGGATTACTGATTTTTAATTGTTCTATAAAGAATTTCATCAATGTATTTCTTCGTATAAATGCTATAAGCATAGCTGTTACTATGAACAATAATAATGTAGTCACAAATCCTCCTATAGAATAGAAAACAAGACCTAAAGCCACTGCAAATGTGTGATTTCCAACTTCACCCATCATTATCCGACCAGAATAATCTAACGGTGAATAAGCTATACAACATACAAGAACCAGCGAAGCTTGATAAAAATTAATATTATCTGGAAAATCTATTAAAGTTATAAGTAATAAACTCAGTAAAGACATTATGATAACAACACTACATGTAGATCCTGGTTGCATATCAGATATATTCATTGGTTGAATCATTAAAGCAATTAAAATAGCTGAATATCCTAATGATTCATATCCCATACTCATTACAGCTATCATCCCAATTCCTCTAAATAACTGACCAAGTTCCACTGGTAAAAATGATGGTTTATATCTTCCAACGATATCATCAAGAAATGCGAAAAATCCTATTGTTAGAACCAATGTATAATTTTTTGTCAACAATACACCTAATATAATACAAGGAATTAACCCTATTCCTCGAGGTATTCCTCCTCGCACATTAGCATATAAATTTCCTATTAATTGATTTTGACCTAAAATCCTAAAAAGAATTGTTAAGCCAATTGTTCCTAAAAAACATGAAATTCCGCCTATAATAATATATTGATATGATATCCCTAACATTCAAACATCTCTTTTAAATTTATACTTCAAATATTTATTATATTGAAACTTATATTTAAAAATGTTGTATAAAAGTTTTTAAAAACAATCAAATTTTTTTTTTTTTACTTAAAAAAGATTTAAAATCTTAATTTTGCAGCTATTGAGCCTAATGATTCTAATTGTTTTCCACTTTCATGCTGACTACTTATAACAGTAACTTCACCACCCATATTCTCAACTAAATCCATTAATTCCTCTAAATTCTCATTTCTTACAATATTATCCAAGACCAGTAAATTTTTAACAGCACCTGAGATAATAGCTGTTTTGACATCTTTTTTTCCATAAACAACTTTTGATGATGAGATGGCAATTTCTTTAAGAATTTCATTAACTTTTTTTGTTTCGATTGCAACCATATTTTCAGAATTTATTTTCTCAAGAGTTCCTTTCTTTAATATTTCTTGAATTCCTGCTCTTCCACCAGTCCCAGTATTTTCTAAAATAGATTTTTTAGCTATTTCAGGATAATTATCATCTAAATAAGAATAAAAACTATTTTTTACAAATCCTGGCCCTATTATAATCACTGTATTAATGTTATTAAATTTAATAATAGCTTTAACAATATTTTGATAAAAATTCTGTATATTTTTAGTTCTATTTTTATCTACAATCCTTTTTCCTGATATATTTCCAATAATAGGACCATAATATTCTATACCAAACTGTCTCATAACACCAATATCTGCAACATCATCTTCAATTGAAATAATAATTGCAGATAATTTTTTGGATGATTCTATTGATTTATTAAGACGTTTTAACATCCATCCAGTCCATTGTAATTTTTCAATCTTCAATTGAGTATTTAATTTCACTTCTATAGTGTGTGATGAACCAAGAGGAATTAAATCCTCAGGACCTTTTGTTATATATCCAGTTAAACGAAGTTTTCCTGTAAAAATATGGAAGCTAATATTTTCAATTTCTACTTGTAGATTGAAAGTTTTTTTCACCCCACTATCATTTCTAATTCTATCTCCAGAAGTATCTTGTATTCTCCTTGTAGTTTTAGATGATACATGATCTCCTTTTTCAATAATATGGGATAAATGCCATAAATCATCAAGAGTTTCAGGAATTACTTCTATTAGGTTTTTTTTCTTATCTTGATAAGTAATTTTCATTTTATCTTCTTTAAAAAATGTTTATATTGATATTAATCAATAATACAAATTCAATTTTTTGATTTTTATTAAATTTTTAAAATGAAGATGAATTTATAATATAATTTTAATTTATAGTGTATGAAATAATGTTTGTAAGTAAAGAAAAAATAAAAAATTTTTTCTAACTTAAAACAAGTTTTAAGTAAAGAAAATCAAAGATTTTCTAATTGAAATAAAAAATTTCAATAA
>JAITOM010000244.1 GCA_031289975.1 Methanobrevibacter sp.
GAAAAATCTTAGATTTTCCTAAGTTATCTTCGATAACAAATCTTTGATTTTCTTTAGTGAAATTTTTTATTTCACTTAGAAAAACGAAGTTTTTCTTTACTTACAAACATTATTTCATATACTATAATATGCAAAAAAATATAATATTAATATGGGATTTGGTGTGAATTTGGATTTTGATGCTCTTGTAAATACAATACAAAATTTTGAAGGTGTTTTAAGAAAGAATTCAATTGCAAAGGTGACGGATTCTTTAAAAGAGGTATACAATATAAATGAAAAAATACTCATTGGATTTGGCGATGATTCATCAGCTATTGATATAAATGGTGATAAAGCTGTTCTTATAGCTGCCGATGGGATTTGGGGTAAATTAATTGATATTGATCCTTACTGGGCTGGTTATTGTTCAATATTAGTTAATGTGAATGATATTGTGGCTATGGGAGGAGAGCCATTAGCAATGGTTAATATACTTTCAGTTAAAGATAAAAATGTTGGGGATGAAATTATTAAAGGAGTGATTGATGGTTGTCATAAATTTAATGTTCCTATGGTTGGTGGTCATTTTCATCCAGATGCTGAATATAATGTATTGGATGTTTCTATAGTTGGTATTGTTGATAAAAATCATATAATAACAAGTTTCGATGCTAAAGTTAAGGATAAAGTCATTGTAGCTATTGATTTAGATGGAAGACAACATCCTAAATCTCCTTTAAATTGGGATACTACCTTAAATAAAGATGATGAAATTGTTCAAGGTCAATTAAAAGTTATGAAAACAATAGCTAAATTGGATTTAGTAAGTGCTGGTAAGGATATTAGCAATCCAGGAATTCTTGGAACTTTAGAAATGTTGCTTGAATCTTCAAACTGCGGAGCAAGGGTTCATTTAGAAAAAATTCCAAAAAATGATAATGTAAGTTGGGAAGATTGGTTAAGAGTTTATCCTGGTTCAGGTTTTGTTTTAACAGCTCCAGAAGAAAATACAGATAAAATTATTGGCTTACTAAATGAGTTTTCACTTGTTAGTCAGGTTGTAGGTGATGTGATTTCAGATAAGAAGCTATATTTAAATTATAATGGTGAAGAGAAAGTGGTTTTTAATCAAGAGAAAAATCCTGTTTTAAATTTAAAATAATCCCTTATCATTAAATAGATTATTAACTAATTTTAGGAATAATGGATTGGATATTTTATAATTTTTTAAATTATTGGATAAACTTAAATTTGATTAAAAATATTTTTTGGTGATTAAATGGATATGAATGAAAATTATCTTTAGGATTATCTGATTTTGATGAGATCATAAATGAAAACAAGATTTATGTTGATAAAACAGATATTATTGAAAAGATAATAAGATTAAATAGAAAATATTATTTCCTGTCTCGTCCAAGAAGATTTGGGAAATCATTATTAATAAGTACCTTAAAAAATATTTTTAAAGGCAATAAAGAATTATTTAAAGATACTTTTATTTATGATAACTATGATTGGAATGAATCTTATCCTGTTATTCATTTAGATATGAGTGATTTTGAAAATAGTACAATTGAAGAATTAAAAAGAGATTTAGAAGATGCTATTGAAACAATAGCTGATTTGAATCATATCTCCATTAATAAAAATATATCTCTTAAAAGGAAATTCTCAACCTTAATAAGAAATTTATCTGATTCAACAAATAAACGGGTTGTTGTTTTAATTGATGAGTATGATAAACCTTTACTTGATAATATTGATAATGAAAGGATAACTATTGATATTCAAAAAGAATTAAGAAAATTTTATGGTGCATTAAAAAGCAGTAGTAGTTATCTTAAATTGGTCTTTATTACTGGAATTTCTAAATTCACTAAAGCTTCTATATTTTCTGACCTTAACAATTTAAAAGATTTAACTTTAAATAGAGATTATTCTACAATTTGTGGTTATACTTATAATGAGCTTGAAAAATATTTTGAAAAGTTTATCAGTCATTATGCAAATACTACCAATATTAGTTATGAAGAGACAATTAAAAAGATTAAAGGATATTATGATGGATATTCTTGGGATGGAGACAACTTTCTTTATAATCCTTATTCAATAATGAATTTTTTTGATGATATGGAGTTTAAAAATTATTGGTTTGAAACTGGAACTCCTAATTTCTTAGTTAAAATATTTAAAGAAAATTTTAATATGAATGATGTTTATAATCCCATTATTAAATTTGAGGATGATTTCGCTATTTTTGATATTACAAATCTTGGACAAATTCCATTACTATTCCAAGCAGGATACTTAACAATTAGTAAAAAAGAATTAGGGTATGATGGTATTAGATACACTTTGAAGATACCTAATTTTGAAGTTGAAAAGTCAATTACAAAGAATCTTTTTGATAATTTTTATGGTAAAGTTGAAAACAATTTTAGAAAAAATAGAAATGAAATATTGGATCAAATAAAGGAGGGTAACTGTGAATTATTGGGTAAATATCTTAAAAAAGAGATAATATCCATTGATTATCATCTTAAAATAAGAAATTGGAAATATTATCAAAGCATTATTTTATTTGCAATGAAAGCTTTAAATTTTAATAGTGAAACTAAATCTGAAGTGGCAATGTTTTCTGGTAGAATGGATATAGCTATTGAAGATGAAAACACTTATTATCCTTTTAATGATGCTAAAGGTCATGTTATTATCATGGAAGTTAAATATACTCGCCAAGATAAAATTAGTGTTGAAAATTTAGCAGATAAAGCCATAAATCAGATAAAATACAAAGGTTACTATGAAAAGTATGATAAGGAAAATTTAATCATCGTTGGTTTGGGTATAAAAGAGATAGAGTTAAATGTTGGAAGTAAAATTGATCTTAAATGTATTATAGAAAAGATGAATTGATAAATTAGTTATAATTATGAGCATTATAAAATATATGATTTCAAAACATAGTAGTTTTGATAAAGTTCTTAATAAATAACTTTTTTAAAAATAAATATTATATTTAGTGTTCTGTAAAATTATTTTTTTTTATTTTAAAAACTTTTAGTTTTTAAAGTTAGAAACGAAAAATCTTCGATTTTCCTAAGTTATCTTCGATAACAAATCTTTGATTTTCTTTTATTTATATATTAATTTATTTAAAATTTAATTAAATATTTGCAATCAGAAATTATTTTTTTTTCTTTAAATTATTTAAATTAAATTTAAAAGAATAAATATTAATATTTAAAAAAATAATATTGTAAAAATTTTTTGAATTAATATAAAAATTAATTATACAAAACACTATCTATTTAAAATTAGTTATATTAATTAAAATAAATTTATATTATTTAAAATTATAGATTTTTATGAATTTATAGGTTTTTATGAATTAATATTTGAAATTAAATAATTTAATAAAAAAGATTACCATCCAAAATTTAAGAACTTTTCCAAAATGACTATAAATGAAATTAAAATTTATATGATTAAATAAGATTTAAAAATATAAATATATTTTAAAATAGTATCTTTTAATAATATTTATTTTTAAAAAAATTATTTATTAAAAACTTTATCAAAACCATTATATATTAAAAATAATTATTTAAAATAAAATAATTATTTAAAATTGTATTAATTTATAAAATTTAAATTATAAATAAATTATTATAAAGATTAAATAAAAAATTATAAAGATTAAATAAAAATATTTAATAATTTATTTTTATTAAACTTTTCATCTTAAAATATAAGTAATTTATAATAATTGTAGTGATATTGGTAATATTGTCATTTTTATAATAATTTTTATATGAATTAGAATTTATTTAAATTAAATTTAAACTAATAATAGTAATTATTCGAATAGACAAACTTTTTTAAAATCGCTATAAATTAAAATTTAAATAAATATTTAATAAATCTTTTAAAATCTGATTTTTAAATAATGTATAATGATTTATAAGTTTTTCATGATTTATAAGTTTTGCACTGTTTTTTTAAAAATTTTATTTTTTTAAAGTTAAGAAATGAAGTCTTTAAACTAAAATATTAATTAAAAATTAATAGCAATGAACATAAAACAATTATTAATTTATATGAGGAGAGTCAATGTTAGTAAAAGTTAATGGTGAAGAGATTGATCTACCAGAAAATTCCACAATTAAAGATGCTATTGAGAAAACTAATGCAACATACAATCCTAAAAGCATAATTTCTCTTATTAAAGGAAGAAGAGAGGTTGAACAGAATATTAATAAATACAAAATAAAAACTCCTAAGGGGAATATTGTCATTGAACTGTTTTCAGATGATAATGTTTTGACGAAACTATGGAGAGATAACTATCCAGAATTTAAAGATAAAAAGATAAGATGGACAACATCAAATGAAATAGCTGCAGGTCCTATAGCAACAGATTTAACTCCGTCTACAGAAGAATTTAAATATAAGCAAGGAGATGTTATTTTAAGTTTATCTGGATTTAGTAATGAATCAACCCATTTAATAATTTTCAAAGAAGATAGTACTGGTGTTTACAGTACTCCTGAAATTAATCAAGGTGTATTCGCTAAGGTTATCGGTGGAAAAAGGACTTTAAATAATTTAACAAGTGAAGACCATGTAATTGAAATTGAAGGGGTTGTTGAAAGAAAAAGTGTTACAGATTCAGCTTCTATATCCGATTTAAATACAATTCTAAAAGAAGGAAATCAAATATTCACTCATGTCCTAATCAAACCAGGTCAGAACTCTCCTCAATCTGTTGAACATTTATTCTCATTAATTGAAAATAATATGATTAAGGTAGACTATGAATCAAATTCTTTTCTTGGTTTTTATAGGATGAAAGGTCTTGGTAAAGATGTAGAATATTCTACAATGAGAAAAAGAGGGTCTGTAACTTTAAGAAACACAGGTAAAGGAGTTGGTAAGGTTTACATATATCGTGAAGATAGAGTTCAATCTCCAGCACATACCCATATAGGATTTGTTAAAAATGGTATGGAGTTAATAGATATTGCAAACACTGGTGATTTAATCACTATTAAAACTGATCCTGAAAGAATAATGACTATGACAATGACTCAAAAAGAAGCAAAAGAATTTTTAGATATTCAAAGTATTGAGCAAATTAGAGAAGGTGTTCTTGATGATGATGCTCTTATAGTTAGTCAACACCCAATAAACACTATTGATATTTTAAAAGAGAAGAAAGTTAAAACTACTGGAATTATTAAAGATAATTTAGTTTTAGTGGATATTTATGATGAGGATGCTCCTCGTTCATCATGGTACTTTAAAAAAGTTACAAATCTTGTTGAAAAACCAATCGGTGAGTTAAAAATTCATTTTGCAGTCGCAAATATGAAAATATTAATTTTTGAAGGTGATTCTAAAGAAGCAAAAGGCTTAATACCTGAAAATACTCCAAAAGATAAGGTTTCTTCAGGTACACTGGGAATAACTAACATGTCACGGAAAAATATTGGATTAATTGGTGTAAGATTTGAAGATAGTAGTGAATATGGTCCAACAGCAGAACCATTCGATGGAACAAATATTATTGGAAAGATGAGAATTGATTTCAAAGCTCTTGAAAAACTTAAAGATGGAGACATCATTTATATAAAAGAAAATTAGTTAATTTTGGGATATAATATGATGGATAATTAGTTTTTTTATGATATGACATGATGTTTTTATATCACAATAGATTATAATCTGTTAAAAAAGGAAAAAAGAAAATTTATATTTTATAAATTTATAGTGGTTTTGATAAAATTCTTAATAAATGACTTTTTTAAAAATAAATATTATTA
>JAITOM010000348.1 GCA_031289975.1 Methanobrevibacter sp.
GCTGTTTGATCAATCATTTCTTGAATAGTTAAATCATTGGCAAATGGAGATATATTAGTGTTAGTTAAAGCACTAACTCCTCCAATCACTACTAAAAACATTAAACTCATAATATACAATTTTTTCATATTTAAACACCTTTTCATTAGTTTTAAATTTAATTTTTGGAGAACATGGACTATTATTTTCCTGTTCCCCCCAAAAAACAATAAATTTTTTAGATACATTAATTTAATTTCTATATATCTAATTTTTTTTTATTTTAGATAGATTTAAGCCCAATAAACCCCATTTCTAACATAATCCTCATAACTAATAGTTACTTCATATTGATTATGATTATATGTTGTGGGTAAAGTTCTTAAATCTCCTCCTTTTACTAAAACAGAACCATTAATATATTCTGCATTAACAATAAAAGCTCCTTGATCAAAAGTTACAGGTTTTACACTTAACTTTTTCATACCAGATAAAGGAAACTTAGTGCCATCTACTCTAATATAGCGTGCTTGGAGTAAATCAACAATATTTGAATCCAAATGTAAATATCCATCTTCCTGCAAATAGTCACTTGGCATAAATGCTCTGAAATCCCATTCACTCTTCATAGCATATCCATTTATTTTAGCACCATCTCCAGTGTAAAAATATGCATCTCCACGAATTATTAATTTTCCATCACCTGCTCGGTAACCGTTATTATCTACTTGTATTGTGTCTGGTATGCCATCTGATAAGGTACTTGCCATTCCAATACTTAAACTACTTAGGATAAGTAACATACATATTACTAATCCATTTATTTTAAAATTCATTTTTTAATTCACCTCAAAAAATATATTTTTTTAAATTAATGTACTTTACATTAAAGTAAAGTACAATATAATATTTGGAATGTCATAGTATATAAAGGTTTTTTTATTTTTTATAAAATCATTTTTAATTTAGGTAATATATTCTTATAAAAAATAGTATATCCCCATAAATATATAACATTTGAAATTAAACTAATGAGATTTAAACTGTTTCATTTAATAAATCATGATAATTAATTAAATTATTAAAAACAAACAATATTATAATTCTTTTTTAAAATTATAATATTTTTATTTGAAACTTTATATTAAATTAAGTATATATGCTTTATTATACTACATGAAGATTAAAATTAGTATAAATATATTATAAAATAATAAAATAGTGCTGAAAATAATATATTAAATCTAAATGAATTTAATTTTTTATTAGAAAATAAATGAAGTTAATGAATCAAGAAGAAGAAAAAAATTTAAATGGGATATAGTAATTTTGGAAAAGTCCTTAAATTTTAAGATGATAAATTTTTTTATTAAATTATTTAATTAAATTATTTAATTTCAAATATTAGTTTATAAAAATCTGTAATTTTAAATTTTAAATGATTTAAATATATTTCAATTAATATAAATGATTTTAAATTAATATATTTTAATAATATTTATTTTTAAAACAGTTATCTATTAAGAACTTTATCAAAACCACTATAGAAAGTTTCTATAAACCTCATTTTTGTCAATATTGAGAAATATTGATATTTGCTAATATTACTTTATTTTAAATTTAAAGCTTGAATCATGAGATTTAAAATTTTGAATTTTTTAATTATTGGGTTTATAGAAACTCTCTATAATTTAAATATGATAAAAAATATATTAATATAATGTATTATAACTTAAGTACTCAAAGATGAAAGCTATGGAAATACCAAAGGAAATGGATAAAGCATATAAAAATGCTAAAAAGACGATTGAAAATAGTGAAGATATAAAAGTATATAGTCATAATGATTGTGATGGAATATCTGCAGGTTCAATTTTATCAACAATGCTTGATCGTTTAAATAAAGACCATGAAAAAGAATTTGTTAGTTTAGATAAACTTGAAAACTTAGAAATAGAACATGAATTAACAATTTTCTCAGATTTAGGTTCAGGCCAAGAAGTCGATGAGTTTGCTAAAAGTTCTTCTAAAATTATTATACTTGATCATCACCCGCCAATAAGAGATTTAAACTATAAATACAAAATTCTGCATGATTTTAATGAGATAAATCCTTTACATCATGGAATTGATGGTTCTTATCATGTTTCTGGTGGAGGACTTAGCTATTTATTGGCTAAAAAATTTGGGTATACAGATTTAAGTTGGATTGGTGTTTTAGCTGCTGTTGGAGATATGCAAAATTCAATGACAGGCAAATTAGAAGGATTAAATTCAATAATTCTTCAAGATGCTGTTAATGAAGGACATGTTAAGGTTATAAATGATGATCTTTCGCTCTATGGAAGACAAACAAGACCATTATTTGTTGCATTATCTTATTTTAGCGATGTTAAACTTCCAATTACCAATAATACAACGGAAGCAATTGCTTTGATGAAGGATTTAGGAATTGAAAGGAAAACTGGTGATGCATCCCGTACTTTAAGTGATTTAACAGATATTGAGAAAGGAAAACTATTTTCTGAACTTGTAAAAATGTTATCCAAAGCGGTTCCAAATAGGTATGTTAAACATGTTCCAAAACTTGTGGCAGCTGACTCATATGAATTTTTAGATGAAGAGAATAAAACATTTTTAAGAGATGCATCAGAATTTTCAACAGGAATTAATGCTTGTAGCCGTAATAACAGAGAAGATATTGCATTAGAAATACTTAAAGGAAATAGAAATGAATCATTAGATGAATTAGAAGCTATTTTAATGGAACATAAAACTAATTTGGCTCAAACCATTCATAAAATTGAAGAAAAAGATCTTATTGTGGAAAAAGAGAATATCCAATACTTTGATGGTTTTGGAATTAAAACCAATATTGTTGGAACAATAGCTGGTATGATTCTTAGTCAAGGAAATTGGAGAAAACCAATGATAGGATTTACTCAAATAGATGAGGAAAATCAAAATTTAAAGATTTCTCTTAGATGCTCAAAACTTTTAGCTTACGATGGCATACATTTTGGAAATATAATTAGAAAAATAGCTAAGTCAGTTGGTGGAAATGGTGGAGGTCATTCAGTTGCTTGTGGTGCATATATACCATCAGATAAAAAAGATGAATTCTTTAATAATTTAAATCAACAACTTGATGGTTTAATAGTTAATAGCTAAATAATTTTTAATATTTTTATTGTTGAAAATTTATTTTCAACTTAGGAGAGTTTATTCGCCTGTTTAAAAATAAGAATTATAATTTTTTTAATTAAAAATTTAATAATTCTGCTTCACTTTTAAAAATTTTATTACTTACAAACATTATACTTACAAGCATTATTTAATATACTACGATTTTAATAATATTAATATTATATTTATACTTAAATTAAGAAATAACTATTATAATAAAATATTGATACAATAGTATATTTTATAATATGGTGATGTAAAAAATGTTTGTAATTAATCATTTTATTTTAAATATCTTATTTTTAAAAATTTCAAATTAATATTAAGTTAATTTTTTAAATAATAATTTTTATTTTTTTATTTTTAAAAATAATAATTATAATTTTTTTAATTAGAAATTTAATATTTATGGTATAATTTAAAAAATTTCATTATTGAACTTGTTCAATTAGAAAATCTGGCAAAACCATTGTTTTCAATTTTCTTTTAAATTTAATTTTTTTAATTAATTTTTTTAATAATTAAATTTCTTATTTTTAAGAAATAATTAGAATAAAGTCTTTAGATTTTAAATTAATAAAAATATAAAGAATATATTTTAAAAATTAAAAAATTTTAATAAAATTAAAAAATTTTGAAAATAGAGAAAATCAAAGATTTGTTATCGAAGATAACTTAGGAAAATCGAAGATTTTTCGTTTCTAACTTCAAAAACTAAAGTTTTTAAAGTGCCAAAAATTTGGTTCTTGACTATATAAATGTATTTTTCTAACTTAAAGAAAATTATTTTCACAATACACTATAATTAAAAAGTCGTTAATAATTTTTAAATGTCTAAAAATTTTAAATATGGAAATATTTAATATTTAAATTATTGAAAACGATGAAAAAAGAGGTAGAAGACAATGATGAGAGAAAGAGGGGCAATGACTAAGCTTCACATATTGTATGAAATATCTAAAAGAGATGCCCATATTCGCCAAAAAGATATTGCTGAACATCTTAATGTGACAGTTCAAGCAATTTCAGAAAATATAAGATCGTTAGCTAAAGAAGGTTATATCACCAGTTCTAAAAATGGTAGATCTCCATATTCACTTACTTTAAAAGGGATTGATAAGGTTAAAGAAGAAGCGAATGAACTTAAAAAGTATAGTAGTGAAATTTTAGAAAGTGCGGATTATTTTAGGTCTGTATGGCCAGCAATAGCTTTTGAAAATCTTAAAAAAGGAGATGATGTGGGAATTTACATGGATGATGGAATTCTTCATGCTATAAAAGAAAGAAAAAGTGCAAATGCAATAACTTTAACGGATGGATTAAAGAATGAAGATATTGCATTAACAAATCTTAGTGGGACAATCGATATAGAACAAGGTTATGTTGTTGTAATAGCTATTCCCACTATGAAAGAAGGAGGATCAAAGGCAACCAACTTGAATTTAATAAAAAAAATCTATGATTCGGGACTTAAAAATTGGGACATTGATAGAAGATTTAATAGAGTTGGTATCTTAGGAACAGTAGGATACAGTACATGCTTAAAGTTAAAAATTCCAGTAGATATTGAATTCGCTGTTGTTAAGTCAGCTATTGAAGCATCACAAAAAGGATTAAATGTCTTAGTACTTGTAGTGGGGAGAATGGCTAAAAAAATGATTACAGAATTAGAGGATAACAATGTTAATCACTATCTCTTAGATGCTCATAAAAATCAGGCTAAGTAAACACTAAACTACCCATTAAAGGCTTAACGGATTGTTAAAGATAGGATAGTAAATATAATAATAAACTATATAAATATTAACCATTATAGATTGTGTAAACTTTTTGTGGAGGTTTATCAATATTTTAGGTTTTCTTTGCATATAAAAATCCAAAATTTTCGAAACCTCTACAGACTTTTTGACACCTATAGGAATAAAATATTTACATGCTATGGTTTATTAAACCTATAATTACATAAAATAAATTTAGTTTAAGATGAAAGCTTATAAAAATAGCTTCTTAGTAATTCTATTAATCCACATACAATTTTTTTCTATCTTCTGACATTTCTGCAATGATTTGTTCTGCTTCATTAGGGGATACGGATCTTCTATTTCCTATTTCATCTTCAACAATTACTCCATTATTTTTAAATAGCTTATATCTTTTATTTCTTATATTTTTGTCTGGATGACATATAAACTGACATGTACTACAAGTATACTGCATTTTATAGTCTGGTACTCCTGGATGATAAAATACAGTATCTTTTTTAGGTCTTTTAACATAAGCTGCCATAGATTTTTCTCTTAATGCTTCAAATTCATTGTCTTTTTTTGGAAGATCAAATCTTCCTGGAGACCATGTAGAATATTTTTTCGAGGAATGGAGTCCTGTTGCACCACCACAAATAACTATGCATCTTATGTGTAATCTTATATTATATAAAGAAGTATAATAAAGGTTGCACCACCACAAATAACTATGCATCTCCAATGACTATTAGGTTTCTGATATTTGAAATCATTTCCACCAATATTTACTTTAATCTTCTCATCTGAAATATAATTAGGAATACAACTAAGTTTACAAAGCATACATTCATCACAATAATTTTCTGATTCTGATATTGGGTTTGTTGGAGTTAATTGGGCATCAGTTACAACAGAACTTAAAACTATGGATGAACCATATTCTTTTGTTAATATGCTCCCAGAATACCCGAAAAATCCCACGCCTGATCTCACAGCTAAGTATTTATGTGAAATTAAAGGTTTTCTATCTCTTATTCCATTTGGAGTATCTTTTCTATAAATAAAATTCGGAGCTATTGGAATTGCTTTATAGTCCAGTTGATTTAAAAATCCAGCCACTTCTAAAGATATTCCTCCAGCAAATGTTGTTGTCCTAATTTTGTTTTCATTCAGCAAAAAATGTTTTTTAGCTAAATAAGGTTCTATAAATTCTTGATTGAATGGTATTGCAAAAGTAATGGATGATTTTGCACCTTTTAATACATAATTTAAGTCTGTTGATTCGGGTCCTCCTTTTAATGTATGTGTAGTTGCAATTCCAACATGTGACCCACCTAATTCAAGTATCATTTCTTTAAGACTTTCAGAAAGCTTTTCATTATCCATATTTTGCTCCTTTAATTTATTAAATCATTAATGATTAAGGTCAATGTCAATTTGACTGAAAATTATACTGTTTTAATTAATTAATTTATAGCCATTTTGGAAAAGTTCTTAAATTTTGGATGATAATTTTTTTTATTAAATTATTTAATTTTAAATATTAATTTATAAAAATCGAGGGTGTGAACTTTTATGGAGGTTTATCAAAATTTAAGGTTTTTTATATATAAAAATCCAAAAACCCCCATACTTTTCGACACCCTCTAAAAATCTATAATTTTAAATAATATAAACTTATTTTAATTAATAGAGTGCAAACTTTTATGGAGGTTTATCAAAATTTGAGGTTTTCTTTATATATAAAAATCCAAAATTTGCAAAACCTCCAAACTTTTTGACACCCTCTTTTGATTGATTATGTATTTTGTGGATTGAAGATTTTTATCAAACTTAATATTTTATTGTGATAAAGTATTATGATTTCATCAGTAACATATTTGACAGAAACATCCATCCTCTTTTTACAGTGCCGATTTTTCACATCCTCCTTATTTTACATCAGCATATTATAAAAATTCTCAATATATGAGTTTAACTCTGTAATTTTAATTCTCTCTTGTTTTTCACTATCCCTGTTTCTAACTGTAACACAACTATCATCTAAACTATCAAAATCAACAGTAACAGCTAACGGAACCCCAATTTCATCACTTCTAGCATATCTTCTACCAATAGTTCCAGAACTATCATATTCTACTGTAAAACCATTTAACCTTAAACTATCTTTAATATCATTGGCTATTTCAGGTAATTTATCCTTTTTCATTAATGGAAAAACTGCTACTTTTATTGGACTAATACTTGGTGTGAATTTAAAGTAATCCTTAA
>JAITOM010000008.1 GCA_031289975.1 Methanobrevibacter sp.
ACCCAAGAATATTAATATTTAATTCACTACTATAATTAAATGATGTTATAATTAATAAATTACGATAAATAGGATTAAGATTAGGAAAACTAATGATTGTTTTATCTACCATTTCTTCCTTTTCATTAAAACCATAACCAATATTATTATAGTCTTTATTTTTTATTTCATCGTTGAAATTTAGCTTATTTAGGTTTTCATGGAATAAATCCCCATTATACTCTGGTATTCCTACTACTGAGTTTCCATGATTAATATCATCCCATAGATCATTTAATCTCATCCATATACGATTATTACCTAATTTTCCCCTTTTCACTGGTTCAAGAATCTCATAGTTAATGCTATTATCTGGTAATAATCCCATATCTTCACAAAAACAAATGAATATTAAACGATTAAGTATAGTTTGACTATAATTTATACTATCATCTTTAGTGTATCCTTTATCTTGAAGTTGATCTATTAACAATGTTCTTGTATGATGATATAATTTATAAAAATTTTTAGTTATGTTTTCTCTTTCAATTATTAAACTATCTTTATCATATAATTTAGTGAGATTGTCATGATCAAGAACAGATTCTTTACTAAATACTAATAAAAATAATTGTAAAATGTGTTTGTCACCATTATGATGTACTAATTCATCTAAATTGAAACTTATCATGTTTTCTTTTGTGTTTTTATGATATAATCTATATTCATAATAGTTACTTACAATAATCCATTCAATGCTCTTTTTCTCAGTAGCATAATCGAATGCTTGATCAACAGCACTTGGCATTTTATTATATTTCTTATCAAGTATTGTATTGGTGTTTTTTAATTCAATTGCAATGTATGGTTCATCATTTTTTAATACTATAAAGTCAACACTTTTACCTTTTCTTAATTTAGCTTCATGTTTAAAATCTATCTGGTCATGGTACCCTAAAACACCTGTTAGAATTGTGGATGCAAAGTAAGTGTAATTTTCTTCCTCTTTTTCTAAATAACCTTCTGTGTAAGATTTATACCATTTTAATAAATTTTCATTCACAAAATGAGGGTGTTTTATGGTTTTAATATGTTCTCCATACTTCTTTAAACTATTTTTTAATTGTAGTAAATTATTAATCATAAAATATGCCTTTTCCAAATGGATTTCTGTGTTTAAATCATTATTTTTAATATTCAAGTTTATTCATCGTGAAAATATTAATGATGCACCAAATAGTGAATTTAATGAAGATTTTAATAAATAAATTTCTTAAAATTAAATATTATAATATGATGTTTTGTGAATTTATCTATTTTTATTTTCAAAAAATTTTTTTATAAAATATTTTTAAAAAAAATTGATATTTATCTTTTAAATTAAAATTAACATTATAAATCAATTTTAAATTATAAATATTTAATTGAATTTATAACTTTATTACAATATTATATTTCCATTAAATTTTTAAAAAAGTTTAATATCAATTTAAATTAAAATTTGAATAATTTAAAGAATAATTTTTAATAAAAATTTTTAAATAAATGTTACAAAAGTTTTGAGAAATACTATAATAGAGTTATAATATTTTATTTAATTTTTTAAATCATTTTAAGGACTTTATAATGCCAATACAATTTTAAAAAGGATTTTTACTTAATGCCTATATTTGAATAAAAAGTTGGAAAAATAAGTATCATTTGGATTTTCACTTCCAAAATTACTTATTTTAATAAATATATGTTTATATTATTTAAAATTTGAAGTTATATATTTTTATAGATTAATATTTAAAATTATAGATTTTTATAAATTAATATTTAAAATTATAGATTTTTATAAATTAGTATTTAAAATTAAATAATTTAATGAAAAAAATAAAAAATAATTCAAAACTTAAAAACTATTCCAAAATGACCATAATAAAAAAATTATCGTTTTAAGAGTTAAAAACCTTTCCAAAATGACTATAATTAATTAATTTTAGATTTCATAATATTTAATCAAAGTATTCCTTATAAAATCGTTCTACAACTCTTTCAACGTCGTCAATTTTATCTTTAGATAAGTTATCTAAAAGGTTAATTGCAAGATTATCAATATCTTCATTATCATATTCTGATAATCCGTTGATTAAAAGTTTATTTGGACTTAAAGTAGATAAATCAAGAGTTTCAGCAGTTTTTATTAAGGGTTTTGGTTTAAGGTCTGACTTTATACTCAGAGTTAAATCATCAAGTTCACTATTAATTTTTTCAAAAACATCAGATCTATTAAAGTTTCCTCCTTCCACTGTAAGATGTAAAATAGGCTTTTCATCTAAACTTCTAATTTTTTCTTTCAAACTTGAAATGTCTTGATTAAGATTAGGATAAGCAATATCTTTAATTATTGACTCTCTTCTTGGTTTAACATCTATTTTTTCAATTTCTGGAATATCCTTAGAAATATCAACCATATAAAAACCTTTTCCATTTTTTTGATAATCTTTAATTTCATTTCTTCTACATACTTCTGTTGACCCAGGATAGGCTAATTTTCCATTACCAAAATCATCCACAATTCTACCATGGACATGACCACAAGCATAATAATTAAAGTTTTGAGGAATATCAGCCATTTCTAATTCAAATGCAAAAGGAATATATTTATCAATTCCTTGATGAAGAACCAATATTCTTTTTTCATACTTTTCAGCTTCTTGAGATAATAGCTTAAATGCATCAACTAAATTAGACTTATATGGTTTTGATTGATAAGGAAATCCACCAATGAAAATATCTTCATAAGAGTAATATGGATTCTTAGGACTAATAAGTTTTAAACCTAAATTTTTTGAAAGAATTTGAGGAGGGAGAGCATCTTTTCTCATTACTGTATCATGGTTTCCAGCAATAGCAAAAACATCGATATCAGCTTCTCTAAGTTTTAATAACTCTTCTTGAAAAACCAAAAGCGATTTAGGACTTGGTTTTGGCATATGAAAAAGATCACCACTATGAATTACAAAATCGACCTTTTTATTTATTATTTTATCTATATTTCTCCTAAAAACATCAAAAAAATCTTCTTCTCTTTGATATAAACCATATTGTCTAAATCCTAAATGGCTATCAGCAATATGTGCAAACTTCATTTTTATCCTCATACTCAGGTTTAAAACAATTTAAACTGTTATTTTTACCATAAAAATAATTTAAAAATGTATAATTTTATCATTAATTTATTATTATAGTCATTTTGTTATTATTATAGTCATTTTGGAAAAGTTCTTAAATTTTGAATTATAAATTTTTTTATTAAATTATTTAATTTTAAATATTAATTTATAAAAACCTATAATTTTAAATTTTAAATAATATAAATT
>JAITOM010000017.1 GCA_031289975.1 Methanobrevibacter sp.
AAATTATTTTTTTTAAATGTTAATATTTATTCTTTTAAATTTAATTTAAAGAAATAAAAATAATTCATGACTGCAAAATATTTAATTAAAATTTAAATAAATCAATATATAAATAAAAGAAAATAATTTTACAGAACACTATATAGTTTTGATAAAGTTCTTAATAAATAACTTTTTTAAAAATAAATATTATTAAAAAGGTAGTATAATGGTGGAAAAATGTTTGTAATTGATCATTTATTTTTTATGGTGGAAAAATGTTTGTAATTGATCATTTATTTTTTAAATATCTTATTTTTAAAAATTTCAAATTAAGAGTAAATTAATTTTTTAAATAATAATTTTTATTTCTTCATTTTTAAAAATAATAAATATAATTTTTTTAAAATAAATATAATTTTTTTAATTAAAAATTTAATAAGTATATTTTTCATTTTTAAAAGCTTCATAATTGAACTTGTTCAATTAGAAAAACGAAGTTTTTCTTTATTGATGATTTCCAAAAACCTATTTTTAGTATTACTTTTTTCTAACTTATAAACTTTTGGTGGTCTCATATGCGAACTTTCAAGGAGTATGTTTATCATAATTTTTTTAATTCATGAAATCAGTTGAAAAATTTTTGATATTTAAATTAACATATATAAACCTTTTTAAATTAAAAAATAAAATAGAGAAATAGCTAATATTAGTAATCATATGCACATGTAATAAAACATGAACAATGAAAAAACATTAACCAATAAAATATGTAACTAATGCCTTAATAAAAGTATATGGTTAGTATAGTGAGTATAAGTTAAATAATATAGAACAATGATGAGGTTAGCTAATAAAAATGAGTGAAAACCTTAAAAAAAGCAATTATTATGTAATAATAATTATTTAAAAAGTATGAAATATAGAAAAAGTTAATACTAATAAAAAACAAAAAAAGGTTTTTGGAAATCATCTAGAAAATATGATGAGTTTCTTAATTTTTCATGTGTTATCTGAAATCTTTGATTTTTGTGAAGTTAGAAAAAAAATGAAATTTTTCTTTTATTTCATTTTAATGATTTAGAAACTCTACTGTTTACTCATATATTTTAATAATATATAAATGTTTCTATTTACCTCTCCATAGTCTTATTTTATCATTGATAATGTTTATATACTATAAAAAATATATTAATGATTATAACATATTTAATAGATTTTTTAACTTGAAAATTTGTATAAATGAGGTCTTAGTACATGATGTATAAAGATTATATCTAGTAAATACTATTTTCAAACTCTTTTAGTTGTGATAAATTTGGAAGTCCATAGGTTCCAATGCTTGTCACTGATGTAGATGCAACCCAATTAGCAATTTTCAATGATTTTTCAAGTGAATAGCTATTTAAATATGAGTATAGGAGTCCAGCATTAAAAGAGTCTCCTGCAGCAGTTGTATCAATAGCTTTTATTTTATTTGCAGGTAATTCAACTTCAAAATCATTATTAATTCCATAAACTCCTTTTTCACCTCTTTTAACAATAACATTTTCTATTCCTTTATCATGAAGATACTTTGCCATATCTTTAAAAGAATCTAATTTATTATTTGAAATTGGTTTAACTAAAATCTTCAGTTCCATTTCATTAATAAGTAATATATTTGTCCTATCTAATATTTTTTCAATTGTAGAGAAACCTTTTTTTACATATATCATTCCAGGATCAAAACTTAAAACAGTGTCTTTACTTAAATAATCTATTAAATCAATTTGTGCATACATTGAATTTCCAACAAAGGAGGTATAATGAATTATGTTGCTATTTATAATTTCTTGAATATTAATTTGTGAAATATCTATTTCATCATTAACTCCTGAATCAACATATAATGCACGATTGCCTTGTTTGTCGACAAAATCCATAACTTTCCCTGAACTTCCTTCATCAGCATAAATTAAATTGTTTAAATAAACTCCGTTTTTCATTAAAGACATTTCTAAAATTTCACCTTCATCATCATTAGCTATTTTACCTATATAACTGGTTTTAATCCCAAAATTTGATAATCCTATGATCGTATTACTGGCAGAGCCACCACAACTTATATTTTTAGATTTAATATATGATTCTCCATCATGTTTAGCTATTTCATTCACATGATAAATAATATCTAAATTTAAAGCCCCAAAACCAACCACATCAATGTTTATCTGATCCATAATCTTTACCTTTACACTTGAAATTCATGTCTACTAATTTAAGATGCACTGTTTATGATAATAACTTATTTTTCTCTATTTTCTAAAAGTCTATTGGCACCACTTAAATATGCTTCTACACTTGCATTAATAATATCTGGTTGTGTACTTCGTGCAGAAATAATTTCATCATCTAATTTCAATTTAAGAATAACATCAATAAGAGCATCTGTTCCTCCAGTTATAGCATCAACATGGTATTCAACAAGATCAATATTAGCAAATTCAGATATTCCTTTTTTAACAGCTCCAATAGCAGCATCAACTGGTCCAACACCAACATCAGCTATTAAAACATCACTTTTATTAATTTCAAGTTTAACAGAAGCTGTTGGAATAACCTTATTACCTGAAACTATGGAAAGTTCTTTAAGAGTTATTTTTTTCTCTTCTTCAATTTCAAGAACCTCATCAGCTATTGCTTGAAGATCAACATCAGTTATTAGCTTACCTAAATCCCCAAGATATTTAATTTTATTAAAAATCTCATTGCATTGATTCTTATTATATTTAATATTTAAATCATCTAATCTTTGTTTTAATCCTTTCACACCAATATGTTTTCCCATAATAAATTTTCTTTTTCTACCAAGTATTTCAGGCATTATTGGTTCATAAGTTGATGCATTCTTTATCACACCATCAGCATGAATTCCAGATTCATGAGCAAAAGCATTTTCACCAACAATTGCTTTATTAGGTTGTAAATAGACACCTGTTAATCGTGAAACCAATTTGGAAGTATTATAGAGTTGATCTATTTGAATATCAGTAGAGTAATCATTATAAAGAGTGTTTAATGAAACTACGATTTCTTCTAAAGATGCATTACCAGCCCTCTCACCAATACCATTAACAGTACAGTGAAATTGACTTGCTCCTGCTCTTATACCAGCTATAGTATTTGCAACAGCTAAACCAAAATCATTATGGCAATGAACACTAAAAGGAACTGTTAAATCAGATAAATTAGAATAAAAATCATAGGCTTTTTCTGGAGTTAATATTCCAACAGTATCACAAAGACAAATTCTATTTACACCAACATCTACACCTGCATGGAAAATTTTCTTTAAAAATTCAATATCACTACGACTTCCATCTTCAGCTGAAAGTTCAACAATTAAACCATGATCAACACAGTACTCTACCATAGTAATGGCCTGATTAAAAACATCGTTCCTTGTTTTTTTAAGTTTTTCTTTAATATGTAAATCTGAAGTTGGAACTACAAGATGAACACTATCAACATCACAATCAAGGGCAGCATCAACATCATCCTTAACAATACGAGCAAATGAAGCAATTTCAGCATTATATCCTTCTTTCACAATAGATTTAATAGCTTCTTTTTCCCCATTGGATGTAATTGCAGAACCTGCCTCAATAACATTCACTCTAATCCTATCTAATTTATCAGCTATTCTTAATTTTTCATTTAAAGTTAAAGACACTCCAGGTGTTTGTTCTCCATCCCTAAGTGTTGTATCAAGAACATTTATTTTCTTCAAAAATTCCACTCCTTTAAAAATTCTACTATTTAATTAATGAATCATAATACATTAATTAATAAATCATGTTAATAAAATATTATTTATAAAAAAATTTTTAAGATGCCAAAAATATGGTGCTTGACTATAGAAACTTTTTAAAATAATTTCTAATGTCGGATAAAATTAGGAGGTTTCCCTCCTAACCTCTCCTAAGAACGGCTCGTGTCACTTTCATGACAAGCCGCTCAAGCATATCTTTATCTATTAATGTGAGAATCTCCGTTTTTAA
>JAITOM010000019.1 GCA_031289975.1 Methanobrevibacter sp.
CTTTAATGTAGTATAACATGGTATTAATCACTCTCTTAATCCTTCTAATTTTAGAAGACACCTATACTTAAAGTCATTCCATTAAATTTTAGTTTATTTACAATGATTTTTCCTTTACTAAGTTCTATAACTGGTTCAGATACTGAACCAACACCCAAAGTTTTCTTTACAAATTCACTTTTATCATAGTTATCTTCTACGCTTTTTATTTGTTCAATAGAAAAGGTTTCAATTGATATTTTTAAAAATTTAGCAAGTTCTAAAATAGCTTCTTCCTTAGATTTAATATCGACGGTGGCAATTTTTTTAACACTTCTAATATCTATATTATTCTCATTTAAAACTTTAATTACCTTATCTTTCATTATATTTTTATTATAATTTTTCTTACATCCAATACCCAGTATTATATCCTGTCTTATAAGTTTTAAAGTGTTATTAAAATTTTGATTATTTTCATCTTGATTATTCCTGTTTTGTTTATCATGATTTTTATTTTGATTATTTATTTTTAATTTATTGGTCACAATTATGGTTCCTTTACAACTATTAGTTTTTTCCATATATCCTTTAGGAACCTTAATTAAATTTTTCTCATCAATGAATTCTATTTTTTCTCCAGAAATTAATAAAGAAGCTATGTGTTTACAGATATTTAAATCATCTATAATAAGACCATTATATTTTGCAATCATATCTGGTCCAATTAAATTTAAACCATCTGATGCTGTGGTTATTATAGGTTTTGAATCTAATATGGATGATATAAGATTGGTAAGATCATTTGCACCACCTAAATGGCTACTTAAAAGACTTACGGTATATTTTCCTAAACTATCAACAACAACTACTCCTGGATCAATATCTTTAGTTTTTATAAAAGGAGCTATTCCTCTTACTGCAATACCTATTGAACTTATAAATATAATACTATTAAAGTCATTCATTCCATTTTTACATATATTATACAACTTCAACTCTTTAACTTTATCCTTATTATATGTATGAATGAGATAATCAGATTTATTCTCAAATTCTTCCTTTAATGTTTTAAGTATCTTATCTCCATTTGTTGTTGTACTGATAATAGCTATCTTCATTTTTCACCTTTTGACTTTCTGTATTCATGTGAAAATGATTCATCATAAAGTAAACTTTTTTTATATTCGCAATCTATAAAATCTCCAACCAAAATTTGTGCTGTTTTATCAATCTTGGCTTCTTTTATTTTATTAACAATATCATCTAAAGTACCAATTACAGATTTTTCATCTTCCCAAGTTGCTCTTTGAATAACAGCAATAGCTACATTCTTATTATATCCTTTTTTAAGTTTTTCAACGACTTCATCGATCATAGCCACAGATAAAAATAATGCCATTGAAGCACCAATACTTGCAAGTCTTTCAAGATTTTCATTTTCTGGAACTGATGTTCGTCCTTTTAGCCTACTAATTATTATTGTTTGAGAAACATCAGGAAGAGTAAATTCTCTCTTTATGGCTGCTGCTGCTGCTGTAAAAGAGCTAACTCCTGGAATTATCTCATAAGCAATGTTTAATTTATGAAGTTCATCTATTTGTTCTTTAATTGCACCATAAATAGTAGGATCACCAGTGTGAAGACGAATAACTTTTTTATTTTCTTTATGTACTTTTTCTATAAGTCCAATAACTTCTTCTAAGGTCATTTCTGCAGAGTTATATAATTTCATATCTTCCTTACAATATTTGAAATGTTTGATACTAACAAGTGAACCAGTATAAATTATGACATCAGCTGTTTTTAATAATTCTCTACCTTTCACTGTAATTAAATCTGGATCTCCAGGACCTGCACCTATAAAATAAACTAAATTTTTCATTTCCATTCCGTATACACTTTTTCAGTTTATATTAACAACTAATTTGGCATTGCAAAAAGAGGATGGAAATTTAAAATCCAAAATTTTGATTTTTAAGCAGAAAAATTCAAAGCATATAGATGCCATCAAATTTTCAGCTTATTTTCTTTATTTTAAAAAATTTTCTATTTTTTAAAGTTAGAACATCCTTGATTTTCTTAATTTTTCGATTTTGAAAATCAATACTGAATTTACAGTATCTATATGTTCAATGACACAGTTATATTTTTTTCATTATTAAAGTTTTAAAAAATCTTGACCTTTCAATTTTATATCTTAAAGTAATTAATATTTTATAAATAATTACTTATATATTTAATGAAAAATATTTTAAAAAAAGAATATTTGGAGGAGTAAAATTTTTGTATAGCTGTATTCAAGCCATATATGGGATATTTTTAGCAATGATAGCTATGCAGTACGTTTTGAGTAAAAATTTGGAATAATATCTTATCAGTTGGATTTGACATAGCCCCAATTACTAAATTTTTAATTAAAAAAATTATAATTCTTGTTTCATTATTATTGCAAATATTTCCCATATCCAAAACAAATGCATCAATGGATTTGAAAGAATTAAAGAATTTAAAATATATAAATAAAATATTTATTATAGTCATTTTGGAAAAGTTCTTAAATTTTGGATGATAATTTTTTTCATTAAATTATTTAATTTTAAATATTAATTTATAGAAACTGGGCAACAATTCCAAAATTAATGAAAAAACCATTGTTTTTTCTATGTTTATGCATGACTACATATATATGGGACATAACTTTTATATCAATTTATAGCATGAAAAAATAATT
>JAITOM010000054.1 GCA_031289975.1 Methanobrevibacter sp.
ATTATATATTTTATTCCAGCCCAATATTCAACTGATGCTTGTCCTTCAACACCAAAGATTTTACTTCTAATGTTATCACTTTTAGTGTTAGGAATCTCATCTAATTTGTTTAAAAGTTCAGATAATTTATCTCTTTGTTCTAATAACAATTTATCATTATCTCGTGATTTAGCTAATGTTCCGAGTGTCGATTTTTGATTCTCAATTTTAGCCTTAATAAATCCTTTAGCTAAAACTCCACTTCTTTTATCTGAAAGTGCCAAATACTGTTCTCTTTTTATATTAACATTCTTTTTTTCAGGTGGAGTTAATCTGTAATCTAAATATCCTTTCCAATTAATAGCTATTAAATCAACATCATGTTGAGCGAGTAGTCTACATGCATCAAAGGTTATTGAACCTTTTCCAGTGATAACAACTTGACTTAAATCTTCAACTAAAAAATAATCTTTTTCTTTCCCATTTTCTTTAATAACAATTTGATTATCTCTTTTAGCTACAGATTTACCAAAACCATCAATGATAATTCTCATACTAAGATTTTCCTTAACATTATAAATGAAATAATCTCTATTTACTTATTTAAATTCACATTTAACATTTTTATCAGCATAAGCAATTCCTAAAAAATTTATATTGTATTCTAAATATTTTTCATAATAATTTTTAGTATTAATTTGATTTAAAGCATCTTCAACTAATTTATCAATTTTATTCTTACCAAATTTAATCTCTATTATATATGCTTCATTATCTATTAGAATAATAGCATCCATTCTCCCTTTACTTGTGACTACTTCACCATCAATTTTAAAACCTAATAAACTTAACCAGATAAGAAATACTGTATGATAATAGCTTTCATTATCTATATGGAGATTATAAGGAATATTAGCAATCATTTCACGAAGATTCAAATTTAAAGCCTCACTATCCTTATTTAAGAAATTTGTTCTCATCCTATTTCTTAGACTATTCACATTATCCAATGGATAATCAATATAAATATTCAATAAATATTTAAGTAATGAATCTTTAACTTCTTTATTAGGAATGGTTAAAAGATAATTTGATTCATAATCATGAATTTCAACTCTTTTTATGGTTAAATAACCTGATTGAAACATTAAAGGAATAAGAGGAATATTTTCGGGATCATAACTGTCGGATATTTCAGAACCAGCATATACATCGGATAATATCCTGTCCAAATCGGTTCTCTCCTTTAATAATTCTATAAGAAAAGTTGGTGTTCCAGTTTTAAACCAGTGATTACTAAAATTCATATCATCAAATAATGAGAGTATTGACTGAGGATTGTAAAGAAAATTTTTACCATCCCATGAATAACCATTGTACCATTGCTTTATAATCTTTAAAATAGTTTCTTCATCTGCATCATATTCTTCACAAAGAATAGGAACATGCCCATGAAAATAAAATTTTAATTCTTCTTGAGTATAACCACATATATTAGAAAATGTTTTATAAAGTGTGATATCTTTAGGACTATTTAAACCAGAGAATATGGATGTTCCAACAAATTTAGAAACTCCAGTTAAAAAAACAAATCTTAAATTGTTATCTTGACTTTTTAAAATCTGATAAAAATCATGCAAGATTTCTTTCATTTCATCACGAACATCAGAATATGAAATATTATCTAACACAGGCTTATCATATTCATCAATAAGAACAACAACTTTTTTATTGTATTTCTTAGCTAAACATTCAATTAACTCTCCAAATTTATCACTGTAATCATCATACTCTAAGTCTACATTATTTTCTTTAGCTATTTTTTTTAAAAAAATATTTAAGGAATTTTTTAACTTTTCACCAGATCTATGGGTTCTGGCACCTAAATCTATCCGAATAACAGGATAAATTTCATCCCAATTCCAGCTATCATGAATGTACAATCCTTTAAACAATTCCTCATTTCCTAAAAAGAGATTTTCAATAGTGCTAATCAACAATGATTTTCCAAACCTTCTTGGTCTGGATAAAAAAAATGATTTCCCTGAATTAATAAGTTTTAATATTTCTTTTGTTTTATCCACATAGAGATAATTGTTTGTTCTTAAATCTTCAAAAGATTGAATACCGATTGGCAACTTTTCTAATTCATTTTCCATTTAAATCATCTTTTTTGTTTATTAACACTATTATTTATCTTTCATCATATATATTAACCTATTGTGGTTTTGATAAAGTTTTTATTAAACAATTTTTTAAAAAATGAACATTATTAAAATATATTTATTAAAAAGTGGTTATATTAATTAAAATATATTAATATTATTTAAAATTTAAAATTATAGATTTTTATAAATTAAAATTTGAAATTGAATAATTTAATAAAAAAATTATTATTCAAAATTTAAGAATTTTGCCATGATGATCATATAGTGATGTAAAAAATGTTTGTAATTAATCATTTGTTTTTAAATATCTTATTGTTGAAAATTTCAATTAATATTAAATTAATTTTTTAAATAATAATTTTTATCTCTTTATTTTTAGAAATAATAATTATAATTTTTTTAATTAAAAATTAAAGATTTATGATGTGATTTAAAGATGTTTGTAATTAATCATTTATTTTTATTTGCTTAATTTTCAACAATATTTTCTAATATTCTATTAAATTATTAATTAATAAATTTAACTATTTTATTTTTAAAAATAAATAATATTATATTTTTATTCATGAAATTAATAATTTAAAGATATTTTTAAAAAACTCACTATTTAAAAACATTATTTCATACACAATATAAATATTTGAAGTATTCATCTTCTGACCACCATCCTTTTAATAAATTTACTTTTCGTTTTATAAACATGTTATACACCAATTGAAATTCAGCAATATTTCTATTCCACTCACAAGGAATGGTATCCGTT
>JAITOM010000181.1 GCA_031289975.1 Methanobrevibacter sp.
AAAAAATAAAATAATTAAATTTATTAATTAATAATTTAATAAAATATTAAAAAATATTATTAAAAATTAAGCAAATAAAAATAAATGATTAATTACAAACTTTTTTTATTCCACTATAATTTTAAAAATTGAAATATTTTAATAAAAAATTAAAAAATTTTTAAAGTGAAGAAAAACTTTGTTTTTCTAAGTGAAATAAAAAATTTCACTGAAGAAAATCAAAGAGTTGTTATCGAAGATAACTTAAATATTGAAGATTTTTCGTTTCTAAGTTGAAACTAAAGCTTTTAAAGTGCAAAAAATTTGGTCTAAGCTATGATAACTTTATCAAAACCACTGCAATGTTGATAATCAACAAGGTTCACAGTTTTTTAGAAATTGAGTGATAATTATTTTTTCTGAAACTTTATTTTTTAAAACTGAAAAAATTTCTTAAATTATAGTTTAGAATCAAATTTTTTACAATTATGATACTGTGAAAAGATGAGAGATTTTTACAATTGAAAATATTATAAATTAATATTTTTCATCTATACCCAATAATTGATGCCAGAAACCTTGAATATAAATTGCTATATATCCAATTTTAGGAATTATAAATGGATGGTCAGCAATAGTTATAACTTTTGCAACAATCTGATCTGGTTTGACTGGTAGAGGATCATGGACTGGATTGTGGTCTCCTTTTATTGTAAATAGTTTTGTCCCATTTTCCTCAGTAATATTGATAACTCTATGAATAATTGGACCTGGGAACCATTTAGCATTGTAGACAACTATATCACCTATTTTTACATCTTCTGGATCAAATTCATGAAACCCTAAAAAATCTATTTTTTCGAGTCCAACGATGTCACCTTTATAAAAAACAGGTTCCATACTCTCTGAAATAACCACACTTAAATGTTGAGTAAGTATAAATCCAACAATGATTATAATTGCATAAATAATTATTTCTTGCTTTTTAATATCCATTTAAACACCATTAAATAATATTTGAATTAATAGGTGGAGATTAGATCAAGTTTAACTTAGTACTCTTCATTAATGCCAAATAATTGATACCAGAAACCTTTAAGATAAATTGTTATATATCCAATTTTAGGTATTATAAATGGGTGATTTCCAATAGTTATAACTCTTGCAACAATCTGATCTGGTCTGACAGGTAAAGGATCATGGACTGGATTGTGGTCTCCTTTTATTGTAAATAGTTTTGTCCCATTTTCTTCAGTAATATTGATAACTCTATGAATAATTGGACCTGGGAACCATTCACCATTGTAAACAACGACATCGCCTACTTTTACATCTTCTGGATCAAATTCATGAAACCCTAAAAAATTTGTTTTCTCAATTCCAACAATGTCTCCTCTATACATTAGAGGCTCCATACTTCCTGAAATAACCACATTTAAATGTTCAGCAGCTATTAAGCCAACAATGATTATAATTGCATAAATAATTATTTCTCGCTTTTCGACATCCATTTAAACACCATTAAATAATATTTGAATTAATAAAAAAAATATCTAAATTAGTATATGAATTTTAACATTATATTCTTTTAACAAATTTTTCCAACAATTTGCAAAAATATATAGTGTTTTGTATAATTAATGTATTTTATTGTTCAACAAATTTTTTGCAAATTATTTTTTTAAATATTAATATTAATCTTTTAAATTCAATTTAAAGAAATAAAAATAATTTTTGATGACAAATATTTAATTGAATTTTGTAAAATTAATATATAAATAAAAAGAAAATAATTTTACAAAACACTATATTAACATTTATTTATAAAATCCTTAAATTTTAAATAAATAGATTTTAAAGATAAATTTAAAAGAATTCATCTATTTAGTCTAACATAGGGATTATAATAAAAATTAGTAAAGTCTTCTTGAACTTTTTAAACTAATACACATTAAATTTAAGTTTTTAATTCCATTCCATTTTAGGAAAAATCATGATGAACTTTTAGAAAGTCACAACCTTGTGCTTCAGTCACTACAGGATTCATACTGAACCATTTAAGCTATCTCCTCATCTGTATTTTTGTCACAACCTTGTGCTTCAGTCACTACAGGATTCATACAGTTCACCTCCATTGTTTTAATTGGGCTGAAAAGCATTCTGAATGCTTCTTTTTTTGAAGTTTTGTGCAAACCTCAAAATCATCCTATTATTTATATTGCACAACACATATATATAATTTACGATTTTACATTTTTAATATTTTTACATTTAAAACTTTTAAAATATGAGATAAAATGAACAAATACTGTAGTTTAAACATTTATTTCTTACTTCAAATCATTTAAATCATGGATAAAAACTTAATATGTTAACTCTATTTTTATATGAAAAGTGAAAAATTAGGTAGACTTGCACAAAAACACCAGGAATAAAAATCTTTCATATTAGTTCTGTAAAAATAGTAGATAAAAAAAAGAATCAAATATAGACGATCTAACACACAAATTTTTGGGCACTGTAAAATTAGCATGGATTTTCACAATTGAAAAATTGAAAACAGACGATAAAAGTTTAATGACATGTATAGGGGCTTAATGCTTTTATGCTAAAATCCAAATTCCAAATTGTGA
>JAITOM010000183.1 GCA_031289975.1 Methanobrevibacter sp.
ATTTAGATTCATATATTAATTATTTCAAATAGTATTATAATAAATTGAAATTCATAGTATATAAATATTACTTATAAGAAAATTAATATTACTAATGATCATATAAAATACCAGCACAACCAATCCATTTAAACCATTATTTAAACTTGTATCCTGAAGAATAAAAAGTATTTTAATATCTATGCCCATATAAATTATTTTTAATAAAAAAAATAAATTTTCGTTAATTGTATGAATTATGATATAATCACCGTTTTATAAAATAATTTTCACGATTTTTTTATTTATTTTAAAAAAACATTCAATTATAATCACTTTTAATTTGTTTAATAATGGCTTAAAACTCAATATTAAGATTATTTAATATTATTTTTTATAATAATAAATTTATAATTGTTAATATAATTATTTAAAGATTTTAATCTAATAATTCATGCGAAATAATATTTTTAAAATTAATAATAATATAATTATTTTAAAGAGAATGTATTCTATATTGAATTATTATAGCTATTTTAAATAAATATAAAGGGCAATGACAATTGTTTCTCACTCCCTAATTATATTTTAATTAAGGATCTTGATTAATAAGTTTAGATGAAATATTACTTATTGATTTATTTAATTCACTTAACTCAACATTATTAATTTCATCACCCACACCAGTTAAATAGCTTTTATAGAAATAAATTACCATTAAGACTATTATTATCATAGCTCCAATTAAAAGTATTAATTCAGCTCCTGCTTGTCCTTTTTGATCTATTTTTAATCTATTCAAATCATGAATCATTTATTTTATCCTCTTTAATATTTATTTAATAAAACATTGATTTTTTATTTAATTAAGTCTTAACTCCTAAGAAAACCACACCAAATGTAGATATTATATAAAATATTGCATAAGAGACAATTACTAAAGGAATAGAATATTTCAATCCTTTTTTAAAATCGCCGTGAAGAATTATACATATTATAAATCCAACTAAAGTTGAATGAATAATGATGTATGCTCCTGCAGCAATAATAGCTGTTTTAACTAACTCATTCTCTCTGCCAAGACTTGTTAAAAATAATGAATAAACCCCGACCATCCCTAAAGTAAAAGGAGTAGCTATTACAGCGGATATAATTAAAAAGATTACAGACATCATAACAGTTGCTTTTCTCTCTCTTTTCAATTCATTTGTTACTCTAAGGTCTTCAGCAACACTATCCACTATCTCAGAAAGTCCACCACCACTTTTTCTTCCTTCAATTATTATTCTAAAAGTTCTATTAAGATCCTTTGAATTTAATCTTTTAGGGATATTCATTAGACTACGATTAAAATCTTTTCCCATTTTCACCTCTAAAATAGCTCTTTTTATTTCAGTGTTTAATGGGCCAGAACCATAATTAGTAAATTCAACTAAGGCACTCTCAAAAGACATTCCTGTTCTAAGCATTGAAGAAACTTGTCTTAAGAAATCTGGACTTGATTTTTCAATCTCCTCTCTTCTTTTCTCAGAACTTAATATTACATATAAAATTAAAAAAGAAGGCGGTGAAATAATAGCTATTAATAAAGAAATAACCATATTTATATCTAAAATTAAAGATAGTAAAGATGAAACTATTACTAAACTAAAAATAGCTATTAAATTCATGGATATTATATTCAATGGATTTATTATTATCCCATTTTCTTCTAAGTAGTGTTGAAATTTTAATAAATATTTCTTAGGAATCTTTTTCTCAATTTTTTCATTAATTGTTTCTATTAAATCTTCTATTAACATATTTATCCATTAATATAAGCTCTAAATTTAATATTTAAACCTTATAATTTTTAATTTTCTTAATATTTTTTTTATAAAAGTTTAATAGAACCAGTTATATATTTTACTTACAAGAAAATTAATTTCATTATTTTATTAAAAAGAGTAATCATAATGTTTTATATAGAGAAGTGGGCAACAAATCCAAAATTGATAAAAAAACAATCATTTCTTCTATGTTTATTTTAAATTCCTAAAATGATTTATAATTAATAATTAAAGATAATCATATTAATCAAACTTATTCTACTAAATTTAAAATTTTCATCTTTAAGATTTTTTAATAAAAATTTTTATAAAATATTAAAAAAAGAAGCAATATTAGTTTAAATACTGTAAAATAATCATATCAAAGGTTTTTAGCTATTTAATCCTAAAATAACCTATAAAAGTAGATTATTTTAAATAAAAATAGCTTAAACTCGCATTATTTTAATTAATTTTTCTTAATTATTATTTATTTAAATAAAAAAGAATTGATTATTTAGGATTAGAATATATTATTGTAAATAAGTGAAAAAAATTATTTTTTCATGAATATTTTTTTTGAGTAAAGTAACTTAAAAGGAGATTTAAAATCAAATACAACTAATTTACCAGATAAAGAATAACTATCACTGTTACTAATTCAGATAGTGAAAAAACTAATTATTTTACTGCAACTGATGATACTGGAAACTATAATTATCCTTTAACTATATCTGATTATGATAATTATTCCATTTTTTTCATGCCATTCTTTTATTTATAATTTTATTGATATCTAATAAACAATTTATTTTTTTAATATTATTCTTAAAATATCTTCGTCTTCTAAGATATGATTTGGACCTACCTTTTGACCTGGAAACTTAACAGAAGTTCCCCATACATTTGCATGTCTAAAGTTTTTAGCAAATTCTCTATGTAACTTATTTGCAACATCAATTATAGTAGCATTTTTTCTTATAATTAATGGGTCTTCAAGGTCAACTTTTCTTCCTTGAGGTTTTAAATAGATTCTCATTAAATCCACTCTACTAAATATTTCCTCCTTAAGATAGTCAATGTTATATTTTTTATCAGCAGAAATAGGTATAAAATCAGGAATATTTTTTTTAATCTCATTAATATAGTTATCATCCACTAAATCAACTTTATTTAAAAGAACAATAGTGGGGATATATGTTCTATTTCCTTCAATAGCATCAATAAACTTGTCTATATTAACATCATCTCTTATTAAAACATCACCATTATGAATACCATATTCATTTAATATTGATCTTATTGTTCCATCATCTAAATATGTTAATGGTACTGTTGATGAAGTATGAATTCCTCCAATTCTTTTTCTTCTGATGCTCACATCTGGAGGAGTTTCATTAGGTCTAATTCCAATATCTCTAATTTCTTTAATTATAACATTCAGATGATTAGGATTAAAAACATCTAAAACTATTAAGATTAAATCAGCTGTTCTCGCTACTGATAAAATTTCTTTACCCCTTCCTTTTCCACCAGAGGCACCTGTGATTATCCCAGGAACATCAAAAATCTGTATTTGAGCTCCATTATATTCCATTATTCCAGGGATTATATCTAAGGTGGTAAATTGATATGATCCTACTTTAGAATCTGCATTAGTTAGTTCATTCAGCAAGGTTGATTTTCCAACAGAAGGAAACCCAACTAAAACAGCTGTTGAATCCCCACTTTTTTTCACATGGAATCCCTTGCCTTTAGTATTAGAACTTCCTCTTGCAATAGCATCTTCTTTTAATTTAGATATTTTTGCTTTAAGTTTGCCAATATGATGTGAAGTAGCTTTATTATAAGGTGTTTTATGAATTTCTTCTTCAATTTTCCTTATTTTATCATCTACATCCATAAGTATCACCACCGAGTTTATAACCTAATAATTCTTCTAAGATTATTTTCTGAAAATAAGGATAATTTTTCATTTCATTGTTTAATTTCCCTTCTTCATATTTATTATACCATTGATTCAATGCTTCTTTATGATTTTAATGAAATTTTAATATTTCTTCCCATATTTCTATAGGTATTATTTAAATCTTAAAAGAGTATTCTTAACCATAATACCAATCAATTCATTTTAATTAATAATATATATGATTTTAATTATAGTGATCTGTATAATTAATGTATTTTATTATAGTATAAAACTTAAATTTTTGCAAAAATTGTTACTTCTAATTTTTCTTAAAATCCATTCTTTTAAAATTATAGTGATGTAAAAAATGTTTGTAATTAATCATTATTTTTAAACATCTTATTTTTATAAATTTCAAATTAATATTAAATTAATTTTTTAAATAATAATTTTTATTTATTTATTTTTA
>JAITOM010000189.1 GCA_031289975.1 Methanobrevibacter sp.
ATGATAGCCGCTTGATTGCTATTTTGGATAATATATTCCTTTTGTTCTTCTGTAATATTCTTAATTTTAAATTTAATACCTTGTTCCATGAGTATCACCTTGTGATTGAAAATTATTTGTGTCACAGAACCTAATTAACCCCCAGCTAAAGCAGGGGGATTGCATCAGGTGTTTGTTCACTATTAAAAGTTTAGATTTTCTGTTATTTATATTACATTTTGTACTAAAGTTCTATTAAATGTATTTGTACTAATTTTTAATTACAAAAATATATTTATTATTCTAATTTAGTTAATTTAAAGTTAGCTTTACCCTGGTTATCTTCATCAGACAATCTTTTCATAAACATTAAATAAGACATCTGTTCAATAGCTGTTAATGGATTAGATATTCCACCACTCCAAAATTTAGCCCACAACTGATTAATTTTTGATTTAATTTCTGAATCTAACATGTTTTTTCTTCTTTTAATTAATAGTTTAGAATTTGTTATATTTTAAATAATTGCTTAATTATTTATTTAATTTATTTAACTTAAACATTTTGTTTTAAAAAGAATAAATCTTAATTATTTTAATAATATTGGCACATATTTATTTTGAAAAAGTTCTTAAATTTTGAATTATAATTTTTTTTATTAAATTATTTAATTTTAAATATCATTTTATAAAAATCTATAATTTTAAATTTTAAATAATATAACTTTATTTTAATTAATATAACTTTATTTTAATTAATATAACTTTATTTTAATTAATATAAATGATTTTAAATTAATATCTTCTAATAATATTTATTTTTAAAAAAGTTAATTATTAAAAGTTTTATCAAAAATACTATATTTATTTTAAAAATTGAAAAATATTTATTTTAATAAAATTTAAGAAAATTATTTTTATAATATAGTGAAGTAAAAATGTTTTTAAGTGAAAAAAATCAAAAATTTTCTAATTAAAGAATTTCAATAATGATTTTTTAAAAATAAAATAGTTAAATTTATTAATTAATAATTTAATAAAATATTAAAAAGTATTATTGAAAATTAAGCAAATAAAAATAAAAGATTAATTACAAACTTTTTTCATTCCACCATATAATACAATTTATAAATATCTTTCACACTCATCAATAAAAGATTCTGCATTGTATTTTTGCCATTTCAAGTTGTTCTATGGCTTCCTGAAAAAATAACTTTTTATCATCCAATTACAATCCCTTCTTTTTCTACCACAGATATGAAATGAGTATTTTTAACATGCTCATAATCATTGGTAGTTAATATTTTAGCTGAAACATATTCTTCAAGTTCAAGTAAAATATCAGTGACTTTCTCATACACAGTATGTTTTATCTTATTTTTATCTGCTGTGATAATAAGTATGTCAATATCTGAGTTTTCATCATCCTCATCTCTTGCAACAGAACCATAAAGTATAATTTTTTTTATTTCTGGAAAGTTTAATGACTTTGCAAATTCAATAGCTATTTCTTTTCTATTCATATAAAACATTCTCATTGTTTTTAAGCAAAAATAAAATTTAAAATTTTAAGTATAGTAATATAAAAAATGTTTGTAATTAATCATTTATTTTTAATTATATTATTTTTAAAAATTTTAAATTAATATTAACCTAATTTTTTAAATAAAAATTTTTATTTTTTTATTGTTGAAAATTTATTTTTAACTTAAGAGAAGAAATGAGATTTTTTCATCAAATTTGGTTTTGTTGACATGCCTCATTTGACATCCTATTATTTAATTTTGGATTTGATTTGTTTTAAATAAAAATCTAATTGTTCTTCTTCTAATTTATAAATAAGTTCAATAAATGGATTTAAATTATTATTAACCGAATATTCTTCTAAAATATCATAATAATTATTTTTATCATTGGCTTTTATTGATATTGGTAAAAAACCATTTTTTAATAATTGATAATTCATCATAATTCTTGATAATCTGCCATTTCCATCTACAAATGGATGTATTTTAACAAATTCACCATGAGTGTAAGCAGCAAGAGCTAATTCATTAAAATCATTCCCTTTTAAGGTTTTATAAAAATCATTTAATTCGAATCTAATAATAAAATGGTTTGGAGGAGTATGTTTAGCACCAGTTATTAAAACATCCCCATTTCTATATATTCCACCTTCAGTAATATTATCCATTAAAATTCTATAAATTTCTTTTACAATATCTTCATTTAAGTCATTTCCATCTTCAACATTTTTTTTAACAAATTCCCAAGCTTTATTATGATTAACTACTTCATATATCTCCCTTAAACTCTTTGATCCTACAGATACTTTATCTTCAATTAAAAGCTTTGTTTCCATTATTGTTAAAGTGTTTCCTTCAATAGCAGTTGAATCATGTGCAAAATTCACATCAAAATTAATGGAATAATTTTCTAAAAGTTCCTTACTTAATAGATCCATATTTTTGTTAAGCAAATCTCTTTTTTCTATTAATTTTTTATAAATCATTTAATCATCATCCACTTAAAATTCATTCTTTTTCAACTGCACATATAAACTGGGTGTTTTTTACAGGATTATAATCGTCTGTAGTTAAAATTTTAGCAGAAACATATTCTCCCATTTCAAGAGGTACATCGGCAACTTTTGAATAAACTCTATGCTCTATCTTTTTTCTATTAGAAGTGATAATAAGAATATCAGTGTCAAAATTCATATTATCTTCTCCTCTAACAACAGAACCAAACAAAATAATTTTTTCAATTTCTGGATGGTTTAGTGATTTTACAAAGTTGATAACTATTTCTTTTTTATTCATTTAATAAAAAATATTTAAGTAAATAGTTAAAGTTTAATTTATAGTAATTATCAGTAGTTCGTAAAGTATTATATAGTATGGGTTATATTATATTATTTTATGACATACAAAAAAAACCCACATAGGTTGTTATTAAATGATGATGTATTAAACTTTTCGGTGCATCCAGTTAAAGATTTGTTAAATTTGAATTCAGCTCCTAATGCAATGTATAGTGATAAAA
>JAITOM010000301.1 GCA_031289975.1 Methanobrevibacter sp.
GGATTTTAGCATAAAAGCATTAAGCCCCTATACATGTCATTAAACTTTTATCGTCTGTTTTCAATTTTTCAATTGTGAAAATCCATGCTAATTTTACAGTGCCAATTTTACAGTGCCAAATTTATTAGTGATGGTGGATAAATATATGTTATTAGTTTATATGAACTGGTGAAGATAATGGAAAAAGATATTAGGGGAAGATTGTCTGTAGGGGTATCTGAATTTGATGATTTAATAGAACAAAATAAGATTTATGTTGATAAAACAAGTTTTATAAAGAAAATGGTTGATTATGGTGAGAAGTATTATTTTCTTTCTCGTCCAAGAAGATTTGGTAAAACATTGCTCGTTTCAACCTTAGAAAATTTTTTTCATGGGAAAAAAGAGCTATTTAAAAACACTTATATCTATAATAACTGGGATGATTGGAATGAATATTCAGTGATACGAATATCAATGAAAGAGATTTCTAATGAAAGTCCTAATCGCCTAAAAAAGGATCTTTTAAAATTGATTGAAATAATAGCTAAGGATAATAATATAAAATTAATTGAGGGTGGATCATATATCCTTACATTTGGACAATTGATTAAAGATTTATTCCAAAAGAGTGAAAATAAGGTTATTGTTTTAATCAATGAATATGATGCACCCATAATTGATAATATTACTAATTCCAAATTAGTTGATGAAAATAGGGAAATATTACAAAATTTTTATAATGTTTTAAAAACATCAGAAAAATATCTTAAGTTTGTTTTTGTAACAGGAATCAGTAAATTCACAAAAACCTCAATGTTTTCAAAGTTTAACAATCTGACAGAAATCACCTTAGATGAAGATTATTCTATGATTTGTGGTATAAGTCATGAAGAATTGGAAAATTATTATCATGATCATATTCAATTAGTGGCAGATAAAAATAGCTATTCTTATAGTGAAACTTTAGATAAAATTGATTTTTTTTATGATGGTTATAGTTGGGATGGAAAAAATAGAGTTTTTAATCCTTATTCAACACTTCATGTTTTAGCTCAGAAGAAATTTTCAAGTTTTTGGTTTTCAACTGGAACACCAAGTTTTATAGCTGAAATATTTAAAATGAGAAAAATAAGTGAGAATTATTTTAAACCAATTTTAATAAAAGAAACAGATTTAAATGCCATAGATCCAGATAATATTAATGAAACAACCTTGTTATTTCAAGGAGGTTATTTAACTATAGATAATAAGATTTTTAAAAATAATATAATGGAATATAGTCTTAAAATACCTAATTTTGAGGTTGAAGAAGCATTTAAAGATAATTTGCACAATTTATACATGTTAAAATTCGAAACTGGGTTTAAAAATTCTCAAAAAGAAATTTGGAATGAAGTAATAAATGGAAAATGTGAAAAATTATCTCAAAACTTAAGAGCATTTATTTCAGGAATATCTTACTACAATAGAATTAGCATTGAAAATAAAGAGAAATGGAAAATGTATTCCATGATATTCAATGTATGGGCAAGACAAAAAGATTTTCATCTAAGAGAAGAAATAGCAATGGAGGATGGAAGAATAGATTTTGTCTTAGAAAACATTAAAGAAAACCAAACATTAATCATAGAAATGAAATACACACAAGACCAGTCAAAATCATTTGATACTTTAATAAATGAAGCTTTCAAACAAATAGAGTATAAAAAATATTGGTGGGCATATACGGGTAAGATAAAACTAATGGCACTCGCACTTAAGGATATTAAAATAGATAATGGATATATAACTGATGTAAAATGTAAAATTAAGGATGTTCCAATTTAAACAAAATGTAGAAAAAAATTAAAGAAACTGGACAACAATTAACTTTGCATATGGAAAATCATTGAATAGGTCTTGTTATATCTATAACTGCTAAATCAAGAAATCAAATAAAAAAAGAAACTCATTTTAATAAAAAAGTTGAAATGAATATTGAAATTAAAAAAGTTGAAAATAAAAGAAGAATTAGAAAGAAAATTATTAGTTAATGATTAAACTTTAAAAAAACCCCATTAGTAATATTTTTGATAGTTTGTATTGTTTTATTATTGTAATTTTATGGTTGGTGATATAAAATGAGTTATATGGATCATTTATGGGAGGATAGTGATAATTTATCTGAAAGATTAGAAATGTTAGTTTTTTACTTGCAAGAAATTTTAGTGAATGCAAACATTGATTATGAGTTACCTGAGGATTTTAAATATCTTAAATTTGATTGTAATAATCCGAAGCATCATAAATTATTAGAATTATATTATAATGAGCTTAAAGATAGATTAATGGATGATATGTCTACAGAATATTATGTTACGGATAATAGAGAATTACCAAGAACTGTAGAAGAAGAAGATATAGTTGATTATGAAAAACACTAAACAAGCTTGAAAACAAGTGATTATATTTAGTAAACAATTTGATATGAATATGGAAACTATAGCTCATAACATGATTTATTGCAAACTGAATTATTGATATAATTTGATTAAATTTAAATTCATTATAATATAATTCTTATTTTTAAAAATATTAAATAAAATCATTTTTATAATTAAAAATAAGAATATTTAATAAATTATTAAAAATATAAATATTTTATCACTAAAAATTTAGACAGTACTTAATATTTACTTAAAGTAGGAAAAAAAGATCCTCAATATGAAAAAGCCCAAAAGCTTATTAAAGAAATAAGTGATTTAATTAAATAAGTTAATTTTGAAGAATATTAGCTTAAGAAATCCCCAACCAATATTAGAAAAAAACTTCTTTAGTTTTTCTGATAATTGATTAAAAAGATATTGCAAATAATTTATTTTAAATCATTTTGACACATAATTTTTTTTATTTTGTATATGCTGACTTGATATTTTATTATACCTCAATTTTTTGAGGTAGTATATAATGTCTTATTATTTTACTATACATCATTTTTTTGGGAGTGTAAAGAAATTGGCTCCTAAAATTTTTTTAATATGAAAAATCCCATAAAACTAAAATAAAAGAAAAATAACACCCAATATAAAATATAAAACATTAAAAACAATAATTATCTAAACATTAATACCACCATATAATTAATAAATAGTTCACCAAATATTTATTCATATCTTAAATATTCAAGAATGAAAATTT
>JAITOM010000316.1 GCA_031289975.1 Methanobrevibacter sp.
AAATTTTTAATTATCAAATTTACACTATTTATTAAACTGGTTATAGGTTTGAATAAAGAATTTTAATGTTTTATCCAAAGCTTTAAAACCATATTCATCTTTTTTAATATTTTCTACACCATCTTGAGACCAGAAGCAGGATCCTAAATTTGCTCCATACATTCCTCCTCCTACTGGAATAATTCCATTCAATATGTAAAATGTGTTTATTTCTTGAATAGCTAATTCTTGACCTCCAATTCTATCACCACCCACTGTAATTGACATTCCAATCTTACCTCTTAATATATTCATATCAATTGCATATAATGCTCTACATCTATCCATAACAGCTTTTAATTGTGCCGTAATTCCACCATTATGAATTGGAGATGCCATAATTATTCCATCTGAATTTTTTATTGAATCATAAACTTCAAACATATCATCTTTTTGAATACATTCTTTATTCTTCAAGCAATAATCACAATGTAAACATGGACCTATTTTTTTACCACTAACAAAGAAAAATTCGCTCTGGAAACCTTCTTTTTCAAGTTCTTTTAGAGCATATTTTAAAACATATTCTGTTGATTGTTTTCTTGGACTTCCACAAATCCCTAAAATCATGAGTAATCTCCACTTTATCAGTATTCTTATATTTCAATTAATTATTATTAATATATCAATTATTATTTCTTTATCAATGATAATTAAACATATAGTATATTACTACAATCTTTTACTACAATCTTTTGTAAAATTAAATTTTTCATGTTAAAATTTGAATTGGAATTTAATATTTGAGTTGGAATTTCATGAAAAATTTATTTTAATTAAAATTGTTAATTATTGAATTATAACAATTATACAAATTATTTTTTTTAAATAAATATATTATAATTAAATTTTTTTTAAATAAATATATTATAATTAAAAAATATTAATTTAAAATTATTTATATTAATTAAAATTTATTAATTAAAATTTAAAATTATAAATTTTTATAAAGTGATATTTAAAATTAAATAATTTAATAAAAAAAATTATCATTCAAAATTTAAGAACTTTTTCATGATGACTATAATGTGATTTATATGAAAAATAAAATTATTAATTCCAATAGGATAATAAAATAGTAGATTAAAACATTTTATTGGGTAATTCATAAACTCATCTATAATTAATAAGTGTTTAATTTATTTTATTTTTTATCTATAGCTCCAGCTAATATTAATGGGAAAAGAATGGTAACATCTCCAATTACGGTTACTAAGTCTGATTCTATTTTTGCTTTAGACCATGACTTTGCTTCTTCAAGTGGAGCCCCACTTAAACTTCCAGTCTCGCTTCTATCCATTGTTATTTGAATAGCTGAATCCACTCCTCCTTTAAGAAGATTAGAAGCTAAGGTATAATGTTTAGGAAGACCTCCTCCTAAAATAACAGCACCAACACGGTTTGATTTAAAAACTATATCGGATAAAGTATGCATATCTTTAACTGCATCCACAGTTAAATCATGATCTTGAGTAAACATCCATAATTGCAATCCTAACATACTATCAACAAGTCCTGGTGCAAATATACTAACATTGTTTTCATGAGCGACCTTTAAAATTGAATTTTCATCCTTAACTCTTTTTCCAATTTCTTCCAATAAATCTTTTATGGATATTATATTAGAATTAGAAATAGCTATCTCATTAAAAATATTTGTTATTTCTCTTTCAAAAACTTCAAAATCCTCATTTTTAGTATAAATATCACCTATACGACCAATTCCCTCATGATTAAGATGATTATCATCAAAACCATAACCATTGTAATGACTTCCACCAAATGATTCAAGAAGATCATGGGTTATATTAGCCCCACTTGTAATTAAAACATCAATTTGTTTATCTTTAATCATTTGAACAATAATATTCCTTAATCCTCCTGGAACAAGTGGTCCACCCATACTTAAAAATATCTTAGTGCCCTCATCTGAAATCATTTTTGAAAGTAATTTGCTTGCTCGCCCAACTCTACCAGCACCTAAAACACCAGAAAGTTCAAACTCAGTTATTAACTCGTCAATAGTCATATCTTTTTTAATATTCATCTGTTTAACTTTCATTAAATCAACTTTCAAGGATTAAATACTTTATCTAAAATTATATTTAAATCATCTTCATTTATTTCATCTATCTTATAAGAGTTTTTAGCTAATTTATCAGAATTTAAAACTCTAAAAAAACAAGATTTATATCCTGTATGACATGCACCACCAACTTGTTCAACTTTTAATAGGATACTATCCATATCACAATCAATCAAAACTTCTTTAACGAACTGAAAATTCTTTGAAGTTTCACCTTTTAACCATAATGCATTTCTTGAAGTACTCCAATAATGAGCTTTTTTAGTTTCTAAAGTCTTTTCTAATGCAATTTTATCCATATAAGCAACCATTAAAACTTGCAAAGTTTTATAATCTTGAGCAATAGCTATTATTAAATTTTTACCATTAACGCTATGTTTAAAATTGATTTTAATATTAATCTCTCCATTTATATAGGTTTAATAGATTCATTTTAATGTTTGCATAATTTTTGCCTTTTAAAATTTATTTTTTATAATTATCATTTATTTTTTATAAATATCACTTCTTTTTTATATATTTATTTTAAGCAATAATACTATTTTCTAATTTTATTTTAGATATAATGGTTTTGATAAAGTTCTTAATAAATAACTTTTTTAAAAATAAATATTATAGTGATGTAAAAAATGTTTGTAATTAATCATTATTTTTAAACATCTTATTTTTATAAATTTCAAATTAATATTAAATTAATTTTTTAAATAATAATTTTTATTTATTT
>JAITOM010000318.1 GCA_031289975.1 Methanobrevibacter sp.
TAAAAATAAAGAAATAAAAATTATTATTTAAAAAATTAATTTAATTTTAATTTGAAATTTTTAAAAATAAGATATTTTAGAATAAATGATTAATTACAAACATTTTTTCTATCACTATAGTTATATTATTGATGATTATGATAATAAAATAAGGTTCATGCATATTAATATAACATTAATTAAAATAATTTGCTATTATGTTGTGTGCATGAGTCTTAAAGATTATAAAAAAAATTATCTTTATTTTTAATGAAAAAAAAGTAATAGAAATATATAAATAAAGAATGGCACTACAAAAAGAGGATGGAAATTGAAAATCTGAAATTTGGTTTTTAGGCAGAAAAAATTCAGACCGTATACATGTCATCAAAGTTTTAGTCTATTTTCTTAATTTTCAATTGTAAAAGTCCATGCTAAATTTACAGTGCCATTTTTGGTACAAAATGGAATTATTTTCACAGCCCCTATTTTTTATTAAAATAAATTTTGCTTATCTTGATTTATTGGATTAAGAAAATTATTAATATAAGTTTAAATAAAAATAATAATATGAAAATTGAAAATATATTGTTTGCTGGTGAAACTTTATTTAAGAGTTTAGATGTTTTTGATCCAGATTATATTCCTCCAAACTATAATTTTAGAGAAAATCAAATGGAAGGTTTAGCAATTTCAATAAGACCTGTCTTTAGAAATTCAAGACCAATAAACACAGTTATCTTGGGTCAATGTGCTACTGGTAAAACAACAGCTGTTAAAAAAATATTTGAAATGGTTAAAGAAAATAAAGATGACTTAATTTGTTGCTACATTAATTGCCAGCTACACAACACGATATATAGTGTCTTTTCTAAAATTCATAAGGAAATTGTAGGAATTGAACCTCCTGTTTCTGGATTATCCATTACAAGATTGTATCAAATAATTGTTGAACAGCTGAAGAAGAAAGAACTTAATTTAATAGTTGCTTTTGATGATATTAATTATTTATTACATGAAGTTGATGTTAATAAGATTTTTTATGATTTGTTAAGGGTTAATGAAGAATATGATAGTGTTGAAATTGGTGTATTTGCAATTTTATCAGATATTGAATTTAGATTTGAGTTAGAGAAAAATGTAAGCAGTGTTTTTTCTCCTCATGAAATTCTATTTCCACCATACACTTATAATGAGATTCATGATATTCTTTTAGATAGAGTTAAAGCTGGTTTTTATCCGAATGTTATATCCAATGAATTACTTGGGGAAATAACTAACCAGACCTACGAAAGTGGAGATTTAAGAGTGGGTATTAACCTTCTAAAAATTGCTGGAAACATTGCAGAATCAAAGGGTAGTAGGTCTATTAAAGATGAACATGTGGATGAGGCAATAGCTAAAAATGTTTCTGTTAGTCTAAAACAAAGCTTAGAATCTTTAACTGAAGAAGAAAAAGAACTTATAGGATTAATAGCTAAAGAAGATAAAATTTTCAATGCTAAAGATCTTTTCAATGATTTCAATGAAAAAACAGGTTTAAAGTATCATAAATTTAATACCATTTTAAATAAATTAGAATTCTTAAGATTGATTGATATTAAATTCACTGGTAAAGGAACAAGAGGTAACTCAAGGCAAATCATTTTAAGATTTAATATTGATGATATAAATAAATGTCAGGTATAACCCTTAAAAAAGGAATCTCATCTCTAAAAAAATAGTATAAAATATAAAAATAGCTATTTAATAAAAAAAATAATAAATAGACTCTACATTAGAATCTATTCCTTGTTTAAATTTTAATCAACAATTCCTTCACTTACGATTTTAAATACACATTCTCCTTCTGGAAGATGTGGACTATCTACAAGTCTTGCTATTCTTTTGCCAGCGAGACCTTTTTTAAGCCAAATCCTATAGGTTGAAGCATGTCCTAAAACATGACCGCCAATTGCCTTTGTTGGACTTCCAAAGAAAGCATCAGGTCTTGCTTGAACCTGATTTGTTAAGAAAATAGCCACATTATATGTGGTAGCAAGATTTTGAAGTGTGTGTAAATGTTGATTAAGTTTTTGCTGTCTTGTTGCTAAAGACTCTCTTCCTATATATTCTGCTCTGAAATGAGCCATTAAAGAATCAACAATAACTAATTTAATATTAGTTCCACTTTGAATTAGTTCATTTATTTTTTCAGCCATTAATATTTGGTGAGAAGAGTTAAATGCCCTTGCAATATGGATTTTTTGCAATGTTTCTTGAGGATCAAAATCAAATGCAGCAGATATTTGTTCTATTCTTTCAGGACGGAAAGTATTTTCAGTATCAATGAATACTGATTCTCCATCTAAACCACCATCATCTAAGGATGATTGGACTGTAACAGCTAATTCATGAGCAATTTGACTTTTACCAGAACCAAATTCACCAAACACTTCAGTGATTGATTGCGTTTCAATTCCTCCACCAATTAACTCATTAAAAGCTTTACATCCAACATTAATTCTACCTACTTCTTTTCGACGTTCCATTACATCAAAAGCTGTTTCAAAATCTATTTGTTCAGCTTTTCTTGCAGCTTCAATTACTTTTTCAGCTACACCTTCTCCAATTTCTGCTTTAACAGCTAATTCTTTTGCAGTAGCAGTTGCTAATCGCATCATATCTGCAAATCCAGCATCTCTTAATTTTTGTGCTGTTTTTTCTCCAACACTCGGTAAATCTTCAAGTTCAACCATAATATCCCTCATTTTTTATTTTTAAATTTAATTTTGATAATTTAAAGATTTTTAGATATAATTTTCTTTGGTTTTAACCTAATTTCTTCATTGTAATCATCGAAGTCAACATCAGCTATTAAAGTTAATTCTAAATTAATTAAATCCTCAACTTTTTCTTTTAATCTATCCTCATCATTTTCAATAATTTCATCTTTACTCATTTCAAGTAATTTTTCAGCTAAATATGAAAAGAATGTAACAGAAATATCACCAGTATCATCTTCAATTCTCAAAGGTAACATTACAAGATAGTTCGGTTCATCAAAGTCATCACCACAATAATCACAAGCATATTCATCATCAATCTGTTCAAGACGATTATTACAGCTTGGACATCTTGGTAAAAGTAATTTATCTCCAGTGATTTCAGAGATTCTACCAACGATTTTTATATTTTTATCGTCATCTTCTAACTCACCAATATTTTTTGAAACATAAATCTTTTCTTCAAGTTTTTCGTGGGATGGAAGGTCTTTTAAATCTCCTTCACCAACTTTTGAAACCTTCGAGTTACTACCAACACTCAACTCTAATTGATCATTTCTAAAGGTTATACGGGGATTTTCAATTTTTATAGGGTCTCCTATTTCATAAGCTATTTCTGCTTTATCATCCCAAAATGAAGCCTTGATTGATCCAGTTTCATCTGCTAAATCTATTGACCTTACTAAACCAATTTTTCCATCTTGTCTTTCGAATTCATTTGGCTCTTGAATGTCAAATATTCTTGCTACTAATCTAACATAGTTATCATCCTCATCTAAGTCTTCAACTTTTTTGGTGGTGTAAATCTTATCTTCAAGTTCAGTAAAACTTGGTAAATCCTCAACATCATTTTCTTTACATTGAATTACTCTGGAAGTTTTACCTACATTTAATTCTACACTGAATAGTCCTAATCTTGTTCTTGTATTTTCAATTAAAACAGGTGTTCCAGGTAAAAGATTTGAGTTTGCTTTATCATCCCAAAATGATACTCTAACAACACCAGTTTCATCAGCTAAATCTCCAGACCTAACTATGCCTGGTGATCCATCTTCTCTTTGAAACTCCCTTGGATCATTTACATTGATTATTCTTCCAAGAACATCAACTTCCACACCATCTTCCTCATAATCTTGAACTTGTTCTATTTTGACTGGACCAAGCTGATTTTTATACTCATTTAAAACATTAATTAAAGCTGTATCTCCAGATGGATCTTTAACTATTCTTGAATTCCAATTGGTATTAACCTTATAACCAGATGGAGAATATTCATCAAATTCTATATTTACTCCTTTAACCTCTATTATTTCTCCTTTATTTAAGTCTAATTTTGTATCATCACCCCACAGAGTCACTCTTATATCACCAGTATCATCTTTTATTTCAATTGATTTAACATAACCTGTAGTGCCATCTGCTCTTTCAAAGGATATTGTGTCATGAATCTTAGTAATAATACCCAATAAGTTAACATTTTTCATTTCATGAGCTTCAGCTATTTTAGTTATTATTTCTTCAAATTCAGGAACATCAAACTCGCCTTTTACAATTTTACCATCCCAATGTGAAAGAGATATTTCTCCATTTCTATCTCTTGCTTGTGCAGATAAAATTTTGATTGTGTCTCCTTCATTTAGGTCTAATTCATCAACAAGCTCAATATCATTGTTCCATAAAGTGTAAGTTACTTCTCCAGATTTATCTTTGATATCAAAAGATCTAACTTTACCTTCTTTACCATTTTTATCAAAGGTTCTTGTAGATGTAATTCTAATAATTCTACCAACTATATTAACCTTTTCATCAGGATTTATATCACTAATTGGAGTAATAACTTCCTCATATTCAGGTAATGTTTTGTATTCATTACTATCTAAAACTTCTATTGAAGAACGAGGTTGTAGATGAAGTTCTAATTTTGAATTGTAACCATCTTTGACTTCTCCATCATGAATTTTAACTACATCTCCTTCTTTAATATTTTTCAATAGCTTAATACTTTCAGTCCATAAAACAACTCTTAATTCGCCAGTATCATCAGATAAAATAATGTTAGCAAGCTTACCTTCCTTTCCTTTTCTTGTTGTAAATTTTTTAGGGTTGGAAATAGCCATTATTCTACCAATAACTGGAATTTTAGCACCAGGTTCTAATTTTGAGATTTTATCCATTGCATGTTCTTTTTTATCAGATTTTATTTCATTTTCTTCATCAATAAAACTACCTACAATCATTCTTGCTATGTCAATGTCATTCATAAAACTCACATCAACATATTCTTTTTTCATGTCTTTTAGTTTCTCTAAAAATTCTTCTTCACTTATTTTATCTGCGATTTTTGCATATTCTTCATTTATCTTCGGTTCCATATTAAACCCTCACATTTCTAACTATTTGTTTAAATGTTTATATTTATATTAATTTGGATAGAGCATTTCAAAACTAATCAAAAAATTTTAAATTTAAATACTTAATTTGAGTTAATTTTAAAGTTAATATATCCATAAATTAATAAAATAATAAGAATACAAACTATAAAACAATAAAATAAATATGTATTAATCTTTATATTTTATATAATTTTTTCATTATATTTATAATTGTTTATACTATATTTATAATTGTTTATAATAGGTAATAAATTCATATAAAAATTTAAGTATTTGTTTATATAAATAAATCTGATTTTTATTATCTATAACCTTAAATGATTATTTATAACCTTAAATGATTATTTATAATGCTTAGTAATCACTTAATATTAAAATAAATAATATTAATAATCAATCTTATTTATTTAATACAAATTTAAATTTTTATAATAATAAATTGTGTTGAACTTATATATAAATGTTATTACAAAAACTCAAAATTTTATGTATTAATGATTATGAATATAGTTATATAGTAATAAATTTTATAGTATAAAACTTAAATTTTTGCAAAAATTACTACTTTTAATTTTTCTTAAAATCAATGTTTTAAAATTAAAATTATTATTTTTAAAAAATAAATAAAATAAAATATTTAATTATAAAAAATTATTGTATTTAGAAGATATTATAGTTATTTGGAAAAGTTCTTAAATTTTGAATGAAATTTTTTTTATTAAGTTAATTAATTTTAAATATTACTTCATGAAAATCTATAATTTAAATTTTAAATAATATTAATGTATTTTAATTAATACAAATGATTTTTAATCAATACCCTTTATTTTTAATCAATATATTTTAATATAGTGTATGAAATAATGTTTGTAAGTAATAAGATTTTTTAAATTACATTAAAAACATTAAATTTTTAATTAACAAAATTATAATTATTATTTTTAAAAATAAATAAATAAAAATTATTATTTAAAAAATTAATTTAATATTAATTTGAAATTTATAAAAATAAGATATTTAAAAATAATGATTACTTACAAACATTTTTTACATCACTATATAAATTATCTATATGATTTATTTTATTATTTATTTTCTGCATCAGATTCTTTAGCTGTGGTTGCGATTTTATTATTTGCTTCTTTTGTAGTTTTAACGATTTATTGTTTTTATAAAAGAAAAGTTAGAAAGAATTTTTTATCTTATGGTTTGATTTTATTTTTAATCAGTATTATGATAACATTGTTAATATCTCTTGTTAAACCTGTGTGGTGTTATAAGAGTTTTTGGTTAATGCTGGGTGTGATTTGGTTATCTTATTCTTTTTTACTTACAAAAACATATGATAATAAGAAGGTTTTCATTCCTTTATTTGTGATTTTGTTATTGTCTTGTGGTGTTAATGCTGTGACATATTTTGGGGTTGAAAATGATAATCATGCATCTCTTAATGAAATAGAACATTTTTTAGGCATCGTTGATGAGAATAGATCGGTGATTGTTTCTTTCGCGGTTGATGCTGATACTTCTTGCCTTGTTTATTCTCTTGTGTCACCAACTTTGAAGAATAATGTGTATTTTGTAGATTTTAGATTCAGATTTCTGCAGTTGAATGATTCGGGTAATTATTGGTCTGGATCTATCCAATATAATGTTGAAGATACGATAAAGCACTTGAATGAACTTGTTAATGATTCTTTTTTAACAGATAAAAAGGTTTATATTTTCTCAAGGAAAGATTATACGAATCCTATAAGTTTTAGAGAATATTTTGTATCAAGAGTATCCTCCTTGAAGGGAGTATACCCAGTTTTGCAAAAAAATTATTTGAATTCTTTATTTGATGATGAGTTCAATGGTGATTTTGTTCTTAGAAAGGTTATGATTGTTCATAAATCAAATGAGGATGGTAGTTTAATGATGTTTAATGAAGGAAGTGAGATTTATATATATGAATTTTTATGTGAGTGAGCAAAATAGAGGGTGTAACTTTGGATGATAGAGAAAGATTTCGTGAAATTGCTCCTAACTATGATGAAGATATAGTTAAAATAATCCCATGTTATAAACAGATCATTGAAGCTTTAATTAATGTCATACCTTTTAATAATCATGAATAAATAAGTATTTTGGATCTTGGATGTGGAACAGGTTACCTCACCCAAAAAATCAAAGAGAAATTTCTTAACACTCCTATAACTTGCATAAATTTATCTTTTTATTAAAAAATAATTTAAAACATGGAAAGATCTATAATCTGAATCTTAAAAATTACATGTTTTCAGTATTTATCTTACTATGGGGGTTCTGTTTTTATATTCTCAGCCATTTGTTACTACCCCAATTATGCGGGTATTTATCTTACTATTGGGGTTCTGTTTTTGGATTCCTATTAACAATATCTCTTAGTTCATGACATATTTTATCTTTTCACATTTTATAGTGAACTAAAAAATGTTTTTAAGTAATTGGTTTTTTAAAAATATCTTTAAATTGTCAATTTCATAAATAAAAATATAATATTATTTATTTTTAAAAATAAAATTTTTAAATTTGTTAATTAATAATTTAATAAAATATTAAAAAATATTATTGAAAATTAAGTAAATAAAATTAAATGATTAATTACAAACTTTTTTTATTCCACTATATTTTTTTCTAATTTAATGAATCCTAATATCTTTTTTGGTTTTTCATAGCTCTCTGTTTTAAATAATTTATATATTCCTTTTATATGTTTTTCAGCTTTATTCATTTCATTTTCTGATTTACAACTGCCTAATATATATTTAAATTTTCTATTAAGATTTTTTATGTAATGAACATGGCACAGTTGATATTCAACATTTAAGAAATCCATAAGGTTTTTATAAAATTTTCTACCATCAGTTGTTATGCTAATCAGTGGTTTACCTTTCAGATTCCTTTCTAAATATTTTTACAGTTGATTTAGTAGAATCATAGTGTATCTCATCAGAAAGCGAGTACTCATAATTTGCAGTCGCTAACATTTCTTTCTTTTATTCACTTTTTTTCAATTGTTTTGTATAAAGTTACACATACATGTTGAGCTACCAATTCCAATGAAATAATAGATTTTTTGACTATTTCATAATTGTTACCCCATCCTTAATATAGGTTACCCCATCCTTAATATAGTATAAATAACATATATCATAAAAAAAAGATTTTGGCTAATAAAACTTGATTATTTTTTAAAGTTATCTTATTACTATTTCTATTTTATCGAACCCAATTTCCATGATTCATATTCTTAATATGAATTTACAAATCTTTATTTTCATATTTCACACTTTAATCGGCGAATTTAAGCCTATTAGGGGGGGGGGGGGGGGGGGGTGTGGAAAAAATCGAAATATTTATTTATTATAGGTTATTTT
>JAITOM010000339.1 GCA_031289975.1 Methanobrevibacter sp.
TTTGGTTTCTATTTCCAAACCATCCAAATGTTTATATAATTTATTAGGTAAAATATTAGTTAATGGAATTTTGTTTTTATTTTTCATGAATAACATATATTCCATTTTGAAGTCCTCAATCCCATACACTACTATTTGGTCTGATATCCCTCGGATTAAGATTGAAAAGTATGTAAATAAGTTACAAAAGCGGATATAACGTGCTAAAAGTGTGAATGAATCCCGTTAAAAACGAAGATTCTCACATTAATAGATAAAGATATGCTTGAGCGGCTTGTCATGAAAGTGACACGAGCCGTTCTTAGGAGAGGTTAGGAGGGAAACCTCCTAATTTATCCGACATGGGTGATGTTGAAATTTGTACTTGCAATTGTTGGGGGATTTTTGATATATCATTCCAAGACATTTAAAAAAGATTTATAAAAACCTACTCTTGGGTTATAATCTATTTAAACCTTTAAAAAGAGGAATTTAAAAGAATTCACGGATAAATTTAAATTATCATGGTATTTTTGACACACCCTATTAAGAAAAAATATGAAAATATTGGGTTGCAAAAATTTTATAAATTAAAAAAAAGTAATACTAAAAATAGGTTTATGGAAATCCTCAATACTTATTTAAAACTATAGTGGTTTTGATAAAGTTCTTAATAAATAAACTTTTTTAAAAATACATATTATTAAAAAATATTAATTTAAAATCAATTATATTAATTAAAATATATTTAAATTATTTAAAATTTAAAATTATTAATTTTTATAAAATAATATTAAAAATTAAATAATTTAATAAAAAATTTTTCATTCAAAATTTAAGAACTTTTCCAAAATGACTATATAATCTATATTTAATATAAAACAATTAATATAAGATTTTTATGAATAGTATAAACTTTGATATTTTAGATGATGTAGTGATAGCTGGATTTAAAGGAAATATTCAAGATATTACTAAAACATTGAATATTATGGATAAAATTCAAAGTAGCTGCTGTGATGGTGGAATAATTCAATTAATGGATGCTAAAGCTATTGGTGGAGTTAAACATCTTGAGCATGGAATAATCCATGGTTTTAATAGCTTTGAAAATGGATTAAATATTGCTAATGATATTGGAATAGAAATATGTCTTAGATTAACAGCCACAAGACAAATTTCAAAAGCATTAGATATTATAGGTCTTAAAAAAGGTGAAATGGATATTTGTGCAGTTTTAATTAATTGTCCAGACTACTTTTTAGATGAACTTTCAAATCTATTTAAAAGAGATGATAGTGTTTTAAAAGAAGATAAAAATGTTTTAAAAGATATTTATAATATATCTAAAGAAGAATTAGCTATTTATTCAATTACAGATATTTTAATTGATAGAACAACAGAATTAATTCTTGAAATATAATATAAATAAATATATAATGTTTTGTATTCTTGAAATATAATATAAATATATAATATTCTGTATTTTTACTTTCTTTTAGTTATATACTATTTTTATAGCTATTGAAATTAAAATAAGTATGTGAATGGAATTTAAAAGACATAATGGTTGATTAAATATTTTAATATAAACAATGTAGTTAAAAGCACATTTTAATCCACTTTTAATTAGTACCAAACATCTTTAATACCTAAACGGTAAGCTATTATATTTGCTGTCAGATGAAGAATTAAGGTTAAAATAGCCCCTATAATAATATAATTCATAGGTACAGGCGACATTAATAATGCGAAAAGGATAGCCCCTATGAAAAAATCTAATTGGTCAAGAATTGGTGCTGGTTTTCCTTTGGAAAGTCCTAATCTTCTTTTTATAAAACTTCCAACAGCATCTCCAACTAAAGCACCTAAACTTAACAATAAGCCTAACTGCAAATAAAATAAAATGTTTCCATTTTTAAAACCTTCTATTGCCCCAATCAATGTACCAAACAATATTCCATAAGCAAATCCTTCAATTGTAACTCCATCTCCAATGATTCTATTACCATCACTGAAGTTTTTCCCCATATCGATGGGTCGTTTGCCTCCAAATGCAAGACCGCTTAAATTTGCAACATAAGCAGGTAGTAAAAAGTAAACGATATTTAAAATAAACATAATATTTTCTGCAATATTCAAATCCATTAACTATCCCCTATTTAATTTCAGTTTTATATCATATTTTAAGAATTTTGGCACTATAAAAATGGCATGGGTTTCAAAGATCTGATATCTGATTTTCACCCAGAAAAAATTCAGATTATATACACTTCTTTAATTAATAAAACAAGCATATCTAAGAAGTTATAGGATTGTGCCATAGACTCATAATAAAAAATATTAATTATGTAATATTAGTTATATATCTTGCACACATTATTAGTATTTTTAGTAATATAAATAATTATAATATAATAAATGTAAAAAGATGTAAACAAATGTTTGTAATTAATCATTTTAATCATTTATTTTAAATATCTTATTTTTAAACATATTCAAATTAATAGTAAGTTAATTTTTTAAATAATAATTTTTATTTTTAAAAATAATAATTACAATTTTTTTAATTAAAAATTTAATAGTTATGGTATAATTTAAAAAATCTCATTATTGAACTTGTTCAATTAGAAAATCTGAAAGATTTTCTTTATAGTGGTTTTGATAAAGTTCTTAATAAATAATTTTTTTAAAAATAAATATTATTACAAGATATTGATTTAAAATTATTTATATTAATCAATATAAATTTATATTATTTAAAATTTAGAATTATAGATTTTTATGAACTAATATTTGAAATTAAATAATTTAACAAAAAAATTTATCATCCAAAA
>JAITOM010000349.1 GCA_031289975.1 Methanobrevibacter sp.
GGCTGTGAAAAATTCAACTGATGAAGCTATAATACTTTATTTAATATTTGTAATACTTAATTTTTTAAAGCATTTTAAGGACTTTATAAGATCAATGCAATATTAAAAAGGACTTTTACTTAATGCCTACATTTGAATAAAAAGTTGGAAAAATAATTTATCAGTTGGATTTTTCACAGCCCCAAATCATTAAGTTTTAATATAATAGACTTTAATTGTTCATATTGATTATTAAACATTAATTTGTTCGTATAAAAAAATGTGAAGTTTTTTCAATTTTTCATAATCATTTTCACAACTCGTTTTTCTTTACTATATCACACGTATGTTCTGAAATTAAGGGATAAAATAATTTAAAAAGTTTTTCATTACTTTTAAACCACGAATACTGTTTTTCATTGAAAAATTTGAAGTTTACATTATATCCATCAAAAATTTTCATGATTAAAGGATAATAATCTTTTAATACATCTATATTAAAACCATAAACCTCTAAAATATTATCTATAATGCAGTATCTAAGTTCCCACTTATTTGCATTGTACAACATCTTTAAAGCATTAGTAAAAACAATAATCGAATCGGTGATAAATTTCATTGTTGGTGGAGAATTAAGTGTACTTAGACTATTAAAATGGTAATAATACAATTTATTGTATGACATTTTAAATTTTTTTGTTTTTATTAAAATTTCAGTAGATAATAATGCATCTTCAAAGTATAGATTAGGTGTCCATGATTTAGTATTTAACAACCATTTTCTATTAAAGACTTTAGAATGTAATACAACCGTTAAATGCCCTCTTAATTTTTTTAAATCTTTTTGAGAAAACATTTTATTTTTTAAATTAAGATTTGTGGTGTTAATCAAACTTTTTAAAATTTCTTCTTGGTCAAGCTGAACAATTTTGTTGGATATCATCTTTTCCATAAAAAGCACGAAATCAGGATCATTATTTAAATAGTCTTTTAAAATTGTGTATATTTGTGGATGTATTTCATCATCAGAATCAACAAAATGCACATAATGTCCTTGACTTTCACATAATCCTAAGTATCGGCAATAACCCTGTTTCAAGTTTAAATTGTTATTGATTACTATTGTATGAATTGACTTTAAATATTTATTAATTAGTTTTTGGTATGGATTGAAATCATCGTTTCCATCATCAATTATAATGACTTCAAATTCATTTATATTTAAATAATTACATTTAATACTTTTTAAACATCTTTTAAAATACTCTATTTTGGTATTATAAACCGGAATTATAATTGAAAAAATAAACATAGTTAAAAACCTTGTTGCTGACAAATTAATAATTTAATCTTGTTCAATGGACATAATATATTCATAGAAACTGGGCGACAATTATTATTATTTTTTTCTGAAACTTTATTTTTTGAAACTGAAAAAATTTTTTGAATTTAATGTCTACCCATGTTTAATACATATAATAACCGATACTATATAAATGTTTCGGTGCGACAGGATAGGGTCTCTATTCTTCATTAATTCAGTGAAATATTGTTAAATATTTTAATCCCAGTTGTGTGGGATTTTCTCCAAAAAACAATATGACTTAATACATATTAACCTAACATGTTTTAATATTTTCATCAACATAATAATCACTCTATTTTTTTATTCATTATAATAAATCAGGAATAGGTATATGACTATAATCTTTACCTTCAACATATTCTCCTTGAATTGTCTTATTTAACCTGTAATGACGGCAAGCTTTTAAAGGACATGCACCTTTTAGCATAATATTATTATATTTATCAAGGTTACCTCTATTTAAGAATGTATGAAGAGGATTATCATTAATATTCCCAATACTATTATCAGCATCATATGTAGATGCTATACAAGGATATACAGCACCATCTTCCCTAATTAAACAGTACAAACCTTTTTGCACAATATGACATTCATTAACATCACCTTTGTAGAAAAGCTTATCAATCCGATTATCTATTATAATACTATACTTTTCTTTAATAGGATGAGAATTAAGTATATCAAGATATATGTTTTCAGTTTTCACATCACTAACGATCTCTTCGTTTTCTAAAAAATTTTGTTCACATTTAAAAACCAAGTTTGTAGCATTAAATTGCATAAAAAAATCTAAATATTGAGTAAAATGTTCATAAACATAATCATTAAAGATCAATTTCAAAACATACTTTGCCCCAGATTCTTCTACTTTTAAAAGATTTGAATACAAACGATCAAAACCATTAAAACTAATCTGATCCACATAACTTGCCTTATCATAACCTGAAACATGAATTTGATAAAAATCAATTTTACTAAGGTCAATATCTGAAGGTAACATTAATAGACTAGTGGAAAGACCAATAGTTTTATCTGGAATATAGTTATCACGAAGCTCTAATAACTCTTTCCAATGAGGATAAGCAAAAGGATCCCCACCACCTGAAAAAAATACCGTATGCACATTAGTTCCAGCTATTGAAGAAAAAATCTCCTCTAATTTATCTAATCCGATCGTTTGACCTTTACGGCGACTAGCATAAGAACATTCTTTACACCTAGAAGGACAATTACCCGTTAAATGAATTTCTAACTCGTGAGGATAGTCTAACTCCTTTTTTACAGCACTATCATAAACTCTCAAAACCTTTATTGTACAAAACTCTTCAACATTATTTGTGAAAATTAAGCTTTCATGAGGAATATAATCCATAACAACCATCTCCATTTACTTTTTTATGAAACTGGGCGACAATTATTATTATTTTTTTCTGAAACTTTATTAATATATTGAAATCAGCATATATAGTTCATTAAGAATAAAAAAAATAATTGTCGCCCAATTTCTTATAAGAACTTTTAAAAACTTCTTAAATAACCAAAAAACTACACTACACAAACATAATTAATAACCAAAACATCATCTTTCTTATCCACCGTTGAAAAGAATAAATTCTCTTCAACATAGCGATTCTTCAGTTTTTTCTTCAAAAATTCTCGTGGACTGTTAAAATAATATAGATAGTCATCAAACAAGGTTTCTCCTTTTAGATTTTTAACAACAATATTAATATGATATTTTTGTTCAGTGCAATGTGGTATTGATTTAAAATATTCTCCTTTTCGATGAGAAAAACTTTTTCTAGGAATAACATCTCTTATACTATCTTTATATCCATAAGGCATATGTATTGTATCTAATTCATCTCTTTTTATCCATCCAACGGTGCCACCATCATTATCATACAACTTTTTTGGGTATTTTTTCATACTACTACATATAAATGGGATAATTATTATGTTCTCTTCAGAGATCATATAAAGCCAAGGCTCTCTAATAGCTTCAAACTGAATTTCAACACCAGATTCTTCTAAAAATTCTTCATGGAGTCTCTGTTCGAAAGTTTCATCAGAAAATTCTAATTTCCCACCTAGCAATTCATATTCATTTCTTTCATTCTTTCTTAATAAATAATTTCCATTTTCATATAAAATGCCTTTAATTGAAACAGGAAAACTTTGTTTCTCCAAAATAAAACCCCCATTTATAGCACTGCTGTTAAAATAAGAAAATTTATCTTAACATATGAAAATTTATTGCTCACTATATAAATATGTTGCTAAAAGTTTTCTCAAATCATCATAAATCACCCAAACATTTTCTAA
>JAITOM010000379.1 GCA_031289975.1 Methanobrevibacter sp.
AATTGTCAGTATTTTGATAGAAGATGTTGATTTTGTTAAGAATAAGTGAGTTATTATGTTGAGATAGTTGATGTTATGTTGAAATAATAGTTTTGTTTGTTGAGAATTCATTGAAGTATCTTAGTTGAATGGTTCAAAAGTATAAATATCATGAAAAATATAACATTTTTCGGGAATCCTCATATGTTTATTTTTAAATTTAAGATTTAAAAAGATAATATTCAAAAAAAAGATATACTTTTTGTTTCATTATGTTTATTAGGTTTAGCACTATCAAAGCAAGTATATACTTTACTTGGATTGCTATTTTTTATTATTCCTAAATCTAAATTTGATAATTTGAAAAGTAGATTAATTTACTTTATACTAATGTTTTTACCATCCGCAGTATTATTACTTTTATGGCAATATACTTTTGTTTTGGAGCTTATTAATAATATAATTAGTATGCATCATTTCAGCTATAATTCTTCTTTATCAAATCAATTACAGACCACCCCATTTTTCATTAGATTAATAAATTCTATTAAAATAGGTTTTAACGGATATCTTACAAGTTTTGTTGGAACTTTTGGATGGGCAACTAATCCATTACCATTACCTTTAGTTTATTTATATTTGTCAGTATTAACATTTGTTTCAATATTAAAAGAAAATAAATTTACATTATCAATAAAACAAAAATCTATATTCCTCATGATATTTCTTATAGGAATATTAATGATTTTTTTTATAGCTACTAATTGGAGAATATCTCAAATTATTTGGGGAGTACGAGAAAGATATTTTATTCCATTCGCACCATTATTCTTCTTGATTTTTCAAAACAAAAAAATTACTAATTATCTCAATAGAAAAATTATTTTAAAATATATGAATCTTTTTATTATAGTATTCATTTTTATCATATTGATTATATCGACTTATTATCTTATAAATATAGGTTTATCTACTTTGCAGAATATAATTACTGAATGTGTTTGATTATTATGAGTAAAATAAATATTAAAGTTGAAACAATTTTCTTAATTTTTTGTCTGATTTTTGGATTTATGTTTATCATTATCAATTTTCCTTTTGCTGTTTGTGATGAGAATCAACATTTTATTAAAGCTTTTGACATAAGTTATGGACATTTTATCCCTGAAAATAATCATGTAACAGTTCCTAAAAGTATTGGAGATGTCATTAAAAGTAATGGTGCACATTATATTATCATTGATCTAAAGAGAGGAATTTATACTCCGTATATGCTTCATTTAAATGTTAATGAGACAGAAAATTTAACTACATCAGCTATTAGTTATATGCCTCTACCTTATTTAGGCACAGCTTTTGTTATTAAGATTGGTGAAATGTTTAATATTTCACCTTTAATTTTAATTTATATTGGTCGCTTAATTAATTTATTAATTTATGCTATTATTGTTTATTTTGGCATTAAAATTGTTCCTATTGGAAAATACATTTTTTTATTAATTGCTTTAATGCCAATGTCACTTTATGAAGCCGCTTCACTTTCAGCTGACAGTTTAAATCTTGCATTATCTTTTTTTACAATATGTTTATTTTTGAAATTTGTATTTAAGGAGAATAAGATTTATAGAAATGACATAATTGTTATTTCAATATGTATATTATGTTTATCACTATCAAAACAAATATATGCTTTATTAGGATTATTATTTTTCATTATTCCAAAATCTAAATTTAAAAATGTGAAATTTAGATTAATTTATTTTATTTGTACAATATTGCCCTCATTTATATTGTTTATTTTTTGGAATTATTCAATTAAAAATTTTAATTTGATGTATGAATCTATATCTCAAGTTAGTTCGTCTTTTAATATTAATATCTTAGATTTTTTGATTATAATGATAAAAAGTACTTTTTCCTATTTTAATTATTATCTCACAAGTTTCGTTGGGACTTTTGGATGGTTAGGTATAGGTAAACAATGTTCATTCCCTTTAGCTCTGGTTTATATTTATCTATTCTTTTTGATTATTGTTTCGATTTTAGATGTAAGATGGGTTGGAAATTGTTCTCCAATCCATATAAATAAATTTAAATTAACATTAAAACAAAAGATAATAAATTTATTGATATTATTTTTAGAAAGTATGATAATTTTTTTCATGGGATTAAGATGGACTATTGATTGGGGGGTTTCACCTTTCTCTGAACATATTTGGGGGGTACAAGGAAGATATTTTATTCCAGTTGCACCATTATTATTCTTAATTTTACAAAATAAAAAAATTACTAATTATATCTCTCGCTATGATAGAAAAATTGTTTATAAATATTTAAATATTTTTATTATTATTTTTATAGGAATAATTTTAGCCATATCCACATATTTCATATATAATATGGGCTTATCTACTTATATCGAATATAATTATTGATTGTAGTTGATTATTATGAATAAAATAGATGATATTAAAGTTGAAGCGATTTTCTTAGTTTTTTGCCTGATTTTTGGATCTATATTTGCTATGATTAATCCACCGTTCATGGCTCCAGATGAAGGTTCACATTTTATTAAGGCATTTGATGTGAGTCAAGGAAATTTTATATCTGAAAACCCAATAAAAATTCCTAAAAGTTTTTCTATACCTGGGGTTATTGATCAAGGTTCTCTTGAGAAACGTGATGTTGAAAGTTCAAAAAAAATAAATTACACATCATATTTTAATAGTCCTTTAAATATTGAACATGTTCAAGAATCATATACTTCTGCTATTAGTTATATGCCTCTACCTTATTTAGGCACAGCTTTTGTTATTAAGGTTGGTGAATTGTTTAATACTTCACCTTTGCTTTTAATGTATTTTGGTCGTTTAATTAATTTATTAATTTATGCTATTATTGTTTATTTTTCTATTAAGATTGTTCCTATTGGAAAATATGTACTTTTGTTACTTGCATTAATGCCAATGTCACTTTATGTAGCTAGTTCAATTTCTACAGATAGTTTAAATCTTGCATTATCATTTTTTGCAATATGTTTATTTTTAAACTTAGCATTTAAAAAAGATAAGATTCGAAAAAAATATATTATACTTGTTTCAATATTATTGTTATGTTTAGTATTATCAAAACAAATATATGCTTTATTAGGATTATTATTTTTCATTATTCCAAAATCTAAGTTCGATGGCTTAAAAAGTAGATTATTTTTCTTTATTTCTATCTTTTCACCATCAATTATAGTTTCAATTTCATTGAATTTTTTATTTAAAATTTCTAATTTACTCAATGGATTGGTATATTCATCAAATTCATCATCAGTCACTAATCAACTGATTTTACAGGATATATTATGGAATAAACTCATATTCGTATTTGATTTATTGAATATAATAATAAATAGCATTATAACATGGTTTAATCAGTATATTATAACATTTGTTGGATGTTTTGGTTGGTCTGTTTTAGATAATCCCTTACCATTATTTTTGGTTTATTTATATTTGATAATTTTAGTTGTTGTTTCAATTTTAGATGTAAGTAAATTTAAATTATCATATATACAGAAAATAATATTTTTGTTAATTTGTTTTTTGGAATCTATGATACTTTTCATAATCGCATGGAATTGGACTCCAACAGGCTTTAAACTTATTTATGGAGTTCAAGGAAGATATTTTATACCATTTGCACCATTAATATTTTTAACTTTACAAAATAATAAGATATCTCATTATATTGGTAGAAAAAGTTATTCAGATTATTTAAGTTATTTTATAATTGGTTTTATCATTATAATGTTAAGTATATCATCATATATATTGTATCACGGATATTTTCTTTTTTAGGATGAAATTTCATTTAAATGAACTTAAAATTTATAAGTTAAATAATTAATTTAGTCTATAACTTATAATTTAAACTTATTAAGACATTTTATTTCAAATTTACCATCACTTAAAGCATGAACTATTTGATCAATTTCTAAGAGTAGCTTATCATGGAAAAACTTATCCTGAAGTAATTCATTAAAAGACTTTTGAGGTTTGAAAAAACCATCAATAGTCATCTGAATACTCGTAATATTCGTGTTTTCCGATGTATATGTTCCAATTGACATAATATTATTTTTAAAAATAAATATTATTAAAAAATATTAATTTAAATGATTTATATTAATTTAAATAAACTTATATTATTTAAAATTTAAAATTATAGATTTTTATAAAGTAATATTTAAAATTAAATAATTTAATAAAAAAATTTATAATTCAAAATTTAAGAACCTTTCTAAAATGAATATAATTAAGAGCCAAGATCTTTACACTCTCGAAATAGTTGTTTAAATAAATTATACTTTAAACTTATTAAGACATTTTATAAGTTTTTTATTTGATTCACGATCGTTAATAGCTATTCTAATAAATTGATTATTTAATCCTCTATAATTACTGCAAGTTCTTATTAATATATTTTTATTTTTTAAATATAGGTAAATATCTTTATCAGTTAAATTCTCTAATTTACATAGAAGATAATTACC
>JAITOM010000386.1 GCA_031289975.1 Methanobrevibacter sp.
AATTTATTAGAATGATTTTCTTTCATTTTAACTATAATTCTATCAAAAATAGATTTTTATTTATTTAAAAAGTTTTTATTTATTCATTATACTTTATAGCGATTTCAATTTAAACATGAGTCATTTCAACTATTAGTATATTCTTAAGATATAAGTATTTATATTTATTTGTTTCATATTAAAATAATTGAGGCCATGAAAATTCAACTGATGAAGCTATAATACTTTATTTAATGTTTATAATACTTAATTTTTTAAAGTATTATAAGAACTTTATAATGTTAATACACTACTAAAAAAAGATTTTTACTTATACTCTACATTTGAGTAAAAAGTTAAAAATAATTTGTCATGTTTAATTTCCCATAATGTACTTTAGCTATATCCTCAACTTTAGAATCACCAGTGATTGTAGTCATAATGTTTAATCTTAAGTACTTTAAAAGTGGTCTAATACCCACAAATCACCTGCAACATTAAATTCCCCCAATAATGTTGATATCATAATCTGTAGGATTCTCATGCTGTGATGTTCCCATTACATGATCTATTAGGACAGTATCGATATAATTTTATATAGGTTACACAAAAACTGATGTTCCTATTACATGATCTATTAGCGCATCACAACCAATCCAATGTCCTTTAGTTTTGTTATGATCTCTAAATCCTTCAGATTCTACAGGTATTACTATAGATCCTGTTATTTTTTCTGCTTGTTTGCATACACTTTTAATATCATCCCCCAATCACACCAGATACGCATGTTGCATAAACAAAAATAGCACCAGGATCATGGATTTTAAAGAGATCAATTATATTGTCATGTAATTTTTTTTCTCCTCCAAAGATAATATTTTTTTCAGTTAAATCATATGAACATTCCTGTTTGTATTTCAGCACTTTTTTCTTTCATCCATAATATCTTATTTCTATATATTATCTTTTTATCCACTCAATTAATATAATCTCTTAAAATAGCTTTTCTTAAAAATATTATAAAATTCAATATTAATTCTAAAAATTGTAATCCCATGAAATGTTGTCCTTCAAATATTATTTTTTTTCTTGGTAACATCATAATAAAATAATTTCAACAATTTCTCCTGCATCAATGATTTCAGTTGACTTTGGAATTTTCATATAGGCATCTGCATAAGATAATGAGGTTATTGCTCCTGAATCTTTAAATATAGGATAAACTTCATTATTTTTGATTTCAGCTAAAAGATATTCCATTCTACCTTTTGCAGAGTGAATTCTTTTTGCTAATTTAAATTTTTTTCTTTTGTTAGCTTCTTTTTCAGATAATCCTGAAATCAATCGAATATATGGATCTATAAAAACATTATAAACAATTATCGCTGAAACTGGATTTCCTGGAAGTCCAATTATAATTTTACCATTAATTTTTCCTATTAAAGTAGGTTTTCCTGGTTTAAAAGCAATACCATGTATTAAAATTTCACCAGATTCTTCTATAAAATCTTTTAGTACATCGCCAACACCAGCCGATGTTCCTCCAGAACAAATTAGAATATCAGAGTTTTTTAATGATTCGTTTATTCTATTTTTTAATTGATTATAATCATCTTTAACAATTCCTTTAATTATGGGTGTTCCACCTGATGATAAAATAGCTCCTTTAATTAGATTTGTGTTGACATCGTATATTTTACCATAGTCCATTTTCTCATTTGTGTTTAATAATTCATTTCCAGTTGATATTATGCTAATAATTGGCTTTTTAAAAACATCAAGATCATTTATTCCTTGAGCACTTAAAAGACCTATTTTCACTGGATTTAAGATTGTTCCTTTTTTTAATATTAATTTTCCTTTTTCAATGTCTGAACCTTTATTAGCAATATCTTCAGTTGGTGGAACACTTTTTAAAATAGCTATATCATTGGATTCATTTAACTTCTCACTAAATTCAACCATCATAACAGCATCAGATCCTTTTGGAATAGGAGAACCAGTGCTAATTTCAATACATTTCCCATTTTTTATGGTTTTGTTGGAGAATGAACCTGCTTTAACACTATCAATACATTTTAAAATCTTTGGATTTTCTTCAGTTGCTCCAAAACTATCTTCTGCTTTTATTGCATAACCATCTTTCAATGCTTTATCAAATGGAGGTAAATCAATTGTAGAATCTATATTTTTAGAAATAACTCGATTATAGCTATTTGCAATAGAAATATTCTCTGATTTTACTTCATAATTTTCTTTAAAAAGATTTTCAATAATTTTTTTGGCTTCATCTACTTCTATAATTTTTAAAAATTCAGTCCCCATAATTCCACTCATTACAATTTTTTGATTTTTTTATTAAATTATTACAGTCATTTTGGAAAAATTCTTAAATTTTGAATTATAAATTTTTTTATTAAATTCTTAAATAGCTAACATTTCACCATTAGTAACATGAGGGCTTTCTCTATGATATGGTTTTGTATAATATCAGAAGAATTGGCTTCTTCTGTACTATTTGTATCATTTACTTCTGTATTTAGATTATCGATTAGTATATCATCTAACAGATTCTCTAAATCAGGTTGGTTTGCATAAGCATTTACTGGTTGAGTGAAAGCTATTAGAAAAATAATAGCTAACCCACCAATGAACCTTAAAAAATTCTTCTTTTTGATCATATAAAGCTCCATTTTTATTTATAAATTTTAATTAATTGACTGGCTCTGTCAAAAATTTGTGTGATAACAATTGTTATAATACAAAAATATTAATAAAATGGGCACTGTAAAATTAGCATGGATTTTCACAATTGAAAAATTGAAAATAGAGGATAAAAGTTTAATGGCATGTATATGATCTAAACTTTTTCTGCTACAAATCCAAATTCTGAATTTCCATCCTCTTTTTACAGTGCCATAAAATGTGTGGTATTAATAATTATTATGAAAACGAAAACAGAAATACCGCACAATAATGTATATGCTGAAGGCATATTTAAAGATAATGTAAATATTGAAAATAATGTTTTATTCATTAAACCCATCGTACCATTCTATTTAGTTCGTGCATTAGTAAAATTCATTGAAGAGATAACTAAAATTGTTTATTGGGATGGTGAAAACTTGAAATGTCCTGTGTGTGGACGTAAATTATATAGGAATTCATATAGTAAAAAATGGATTAATAAAACTCATTTAGTTCATAGGCAAAAGTATATCTGCTCAAATAAGGAATGTGACTATGAGCATGTTACAAACATTGATCATATTGTTCCAAAACACTGTAATTATGAAATAGAAATTAGAAATGAACCTTATAAACAAGGTTTAATTGATTATAAATCACTTGAAAAAATATCAGAACATATAAAAAATAACTATGGTGCTAATCCATCAAGACAAAGTGCTTTGAATTTTTATAGAGAAACTGATTCCACTCTTAAAAAACTGGAAACAGAAGTTTTAAAATATGATAAAAATGAATTAAGTAATGTTATTGCAATAGATGAACAATTCCCAAGAGTTAATGGTGAGAAAAAAGCTAAATCTGTAATAATGGATATTGGGACTAACCTTATACTAAGCGATGAAATAATACCTGTGAAAGATTTAACACCTGAATTCAATGAACAAACAATTAAAAACACAATAAAAGGCATTGATGTTAAAGGAATAGTCACAGATGGTGATAAATCATATGCTCCAATTGCTGATAGCTTAAATATAATACATCAGCATTGTAATTTTCATTTAAAGAAAAATTTAATGGATGAACTGAACAAAATATTAAACAAAATAAAAAGAAAAAGGAAAAGTTTGGATAGGCAAATTAAAGATATAACCTTAAACTTACCATTCAAAGAAAAGTAAAAGCAAACTTAAAGAATTAAAAAAAGAAAAAAGAAAAAAAGAGAAAGAATTAAAAAAATATGACAATTATAAAAAAAGAATATTCGGCATACTTGACTGTGGAAATGAAAAAAATGCAAAAAGAAGATTTAAATTATTGTTCAATAATATAAAACATTTACCTCCAGTCATATCTGATTTCATTAAACGATTGGAGAAAAATTTAGATAGAGGAATTAATCACATGAGATATGATTTCTTACCCAGCACCAATAATCAAATTGAATGTTATCATGGCGTTTCTTTACCAGATGAGCAAAAAAGGATTTATAGGACTGATGAAGGACTTGATAGAGCTTCGAGATTTGGTAGAATTAGATGGACTCAACGAAATAGAAAAACTATTTCTTAGTATTTTTTTATAGGTGATTGTAAAAACTAATGCCCAAGTGAATTTCTAAGAGTATTGTTTGTTTAGGTATTTTTATATATAAATCACTATTATTGACACTTTTTAGTTATTTTTTTCCCAATCTTTATTCATTTTATGAACTAAAGTAGAATATTGTGGTGTTTAGACTTGAATTGAACTTAAACATGAAAAGTTCGTATAAAATGAGATCGAACAGGGTTATTATATATACTTACCATTCCAAAATGAGTATTAAATATTAAATTTGATTAAGACAATAGTATCAGTGTATTAAATTAAAAATTAATGAAGCTTTAGTAAAATAATTAGTGCTCTAATAAATTTAATTATTAGAAAATTTTTGCATTTTATTATATTATTCTGAGTGAGCAAAAAGATTTTTGATAGAAGTTTAATCAAAAAGTCTTAGGTTGTCAACATTGTATTTTTATTAATATTTTCATGTTATTAACAATTGTTATTAATATATTATAACAATTGTTATCACATGAATTTTTGACAGAGCCTTTTAACAGCAGCGATATTTTAAAGAATATTTGATCGTACAGTTATAATTATTAGTACAACCACATTATTTTTGTATTGAAATTAAAAATGGAATTTGGATTTTAGCATAAAAACATTAAGCCCATACACA
>JAITOM010000402.1 GCA_031289975.1 Methanobrevibacter sp.
TAAATATCTTATTTTTATAAATTTTAAATTAATATTAAATTAATTTTTTAAATAATAATTTTTATTTATTTTTAAAAATAATAATTATAATTTTTTTAATTAAAAATTTGACATTTATGCTGTAATTTAAAAAATTTCATTATTGAACTTGTTCAATTAGAAAAACGAAGTTTTTCTTTACTTACAAACATTATTTCATACACTATAATTAAAATTTAAAATTATAGATTTTTATAAATTAATATTTAAAATTAAATAATTTAATAAAAAAAAATTCGCTCATAATACCATATCAATACAAAATTAAAAAATATAATTTGGTTGAGTTCATATATAAGTTAAATGAAAGGTGTTTTGATGGATGTTCTTGTTGTTGATTTAACACATGGAGGAGTTATAATAGCTATTAAATTAGCAGAATTAAACTATTTTAATAATATTTATGCTTATGATTTATATGGGACTCTTAAAAATCAGGATAAAAAAAGATTATTAAGAAATAATATAATACTTATAAATGATATAAATGAATTAAATAAAAATAATAATGAATTATTAATAAGCTATCCTATTCACAGTCCATTAAAACCAAATAAAATTAGAGAAAGAATCAATCGTCACAGAGGTTTAAATTTAACTCATCATGAAACAGTTAAGTTTATTCTTAAACAATGGAAAAGACTGGAAAAAATATCTGTGATTGAAGTTACAGGAGTTAAAGGTAAAACAACCACAGTTTCACTATTAAAATCCATTTTAAAAAATCATAATCTCCTAATTTTAACAAGTTTAGGAGCAAGTTTAACTTTAAATAATGAGACCATATCTCTAAAGAAGAATATTAGTATAAATCCTGCAAGTATTTTGCAGACAGTTGAATTAGCAGATAAAATAATTAATCAATCTTCTGATGAATTGGTAATTAGAAGAAAAGATGATTATAAAATAGCTATTTTTGAAAGTTCACTTGGAACAACTGGATTTGGTGATATTGGTGTTCTTACAAATATTATTGAGAATTATAAAATAGCTAATAACACATCCAATGCTCAAAGTGCTAAAGAACAAGTTTTTAACAATGAACATGTTGTAATAGATTATTATACTTTAATTAATTTCTATCCAGAAAAAATAGGAAGAGAGAAACTAAACAGTTTTAAATTAAAAGATGATAATGATGGAGCTAATTTAATAGCTACTAAGATTAAATATGATTTAGAAACTTCAGAAATTGAAATTAACTATGCTAATATAAAAACTATTCATGGAAATGAACTTAATGGAGAATTAACTGTAGAAACTTTTGCTTTTGGAGAACATCATGTTTTAAATGTTTTAGGTGCTATTACTACTGCTTTAACCTTGGAAATTGATGAAAAAACTATTAAAAAGGGTTTAAGAAATTTTAAACCTGTTGAAGGTAGGAGTTCAATTAAATTCAAAGACAATATTAAAATCATTGAAGAGATAAATCCAGGATTAAATGTAAAAGCTATTGAAAAAACATTTGATTCATTTGAAGATTTAAATAATTATTCAATTATACTCGGTGGAAAATATGGTATTACATGTGAAGAAATCAATGAAACTGAGCTTTCAAAATTATTGGATAAACTAATATACGAACAGGATGGCTGTGATTTAACCTTAGTTGATGAACTTGGAGAAAATATAGTCAATAAAATGGAGAATAAAGTTAATTTCTATAATGATTATATTAAAGCCCGGGAAATAGCTATTAAAAAAGGAAAAGATATTCTTTTTATCTATCGTTCTAATTATTCTCAAATCAATAAAAGGTAAAATTTATGCTATGATTCATAAATTGGAAAATCTCCAGTGAAACATCTTGAATCAAGAGAGTTTTGAAGTTTTTCACTCCTCTCCAATGATTTGAAAAATAAATTACTTAATAAAAGACCTGCTGACCTGTAACTATTTCTCAAACCATAATACCCTAACCTTGTTTTTTGAGCATTTTTCATGGTTTCAATCTGCTCTAAAAATATGAAAATTGTAGTATACATCAACATAGCTATTTCTAAAAAAATTTTAGGAATTTTAAGTTTATACAGTATATGAAATATTTCATTAATTGGTGTTGTCATTGATAAAAATCCTAAAGCTGAAAAAGAAGCTAAAACCCTAAAAAATATGTTAATTCCTAAATTAAGAGAATCTTCTCTAATGACCATAGAGAAAAAATTTATATTGTATATTATTGTTCCACTACCAGAAAAAAGTATTAGAAAAATAGATGTAAATATAGTAAAAGCCAAAGGAATGGATATAAATTTTAAATAAAATTTTAATGGTATTTTAGCTATTAAAATAGTAAGAACAATATTTAAAATTAATATTAAAAATGAAATTATTGATGAATTAGCTATTAAGGCTATGATTAATAATATAAATGATAACAAGACTTTTAACTTAGGATTGAAATCTTTAAGTTTATTATCATGTGCAACCTCATCTATTCTTAAACCCATGATCCACCATTTATTTCCTATATTTTGATTCTGCTTTCCAATACCCAAAAAAATAACCAATAATTATTGCACCAATAGCTGCTTGAATTGCAAATAATAAACTTTCTATTTCACCACTTGGAGGTTCCCAAAGAGATGTATACCATGGCTTATATCCATTACTTTCTATAATCTCTCCTGCTTTATCGTCAGATCCTCCGAAGTAACCATCGTTTTCACCTAATCCTGAATAAATTATTAAAGGACTGATAGCTATTACAATTACAAGAAACAATAAAATTATATTAATATTTTTTGTTTTCATAGTATCATCTCAATTACCATCTTTTAAAACCTCAGATTTTGGATCAATTATTTTTAATTTTTTAATAAGATGGGACTTCAATGATCTTAATCCATTCCAAATAACAACAGTTATTAATCCTTCAGCTATAGCCAATGGTATTTGAGTAACTGCAAATATGGATAAAAAGAGAGTTAATGCAGCAGTAAATGTTGGCTGAGGAAAAGCTAATGATAACTGTACTGCGGTTGTAAGATAGGTTAATAAATCACCAAAAAATGCTGCAAAAAAATAGCTATTTGGGAATTTAATTTTAGGCTTATGCAAGTTTTATAAATTAACCATGCAACACCAGATCCTACAATGCCCATAGAAAATATATTGGCTCCTAAAGTAGTTAATCCACCATGAGCAAGAAGTAATGCTTGAAAAATTAAAACTATGGATGTAAGAACAGATGTTATAGCTGGTCCAAATAATACTCCTCCTAATCCATTCCTGTTGGATGAGAACAACTTCCTGTAACAGATGGTATTTTTAAAGAAGAAAGCAGAAAGATAAAAGCACCACTAACAGCTATTAATGACTTTGACTCTGGGATTTCTTCAGTTATTTTCTTAATTTTATAAATTCCATATACAATCACAGGTATTGACAATATAAACCAAAAAAGACACCATTCAAGTGGTAAAAATCCTTCCATAATATGCATTTTTATCATTTTCCATGTTTTTAATAAAAAATTTATAAAGTTAACTTTAATTTTTTTTAAAATTAGTTTTATATAATTTAATATTATTTATATCATATATAAATGTTTACTTAAAATTAGCAATGCTGTCAACTTAAGAAAATTATTTTTTTAAACTTGGATTAAAATTAAAAATAGAGTTTATATAAACAAAATTTTAGTAGAAATTTTAATCAAAAAGTCTTAATTTAACAACATTGTTAAAATTAGAGATCAGTTATTATGCACCAATTCTTGTGGCGTTTTGTCTCACTATTATTTTAGGTTTTCTCTATTAAAATTTTTTATTTTAATTAGAAAATCTTTAATTTCCATTATAATTTTCTAAATTTTTTTATTTAAAATATTTTAATTTAAAATAAATACAATTTATTAATCGATGAATTTAATCTAATTAATTAATTTAATAATTTAATATGTTTTAAACAAATGATTTAATGAGAGCTAAGAATTGATAATAAAAGAATTGATAATAAGAATTGATAGTAAAATAATTGATAGTAAAATAATTGATAGTAAAATAATCAGTAGTTCGTAAAGTGTTTTTGTATTTTTGTTTTTTAGTGTTTTTTGTTTTTGTATTTTGGGTTTTATTCTTTTTTTTATCAATTGTTTTTTATGTTGTGTTTGTATTTG
>JAITOM010000010.1 GCA_031289975.1 Methanobrevibacter sp.
TTTTAAATGCAAATTTTACACGATACTGATTAAATGAATCTTCATAAAAGAAAATATAGACTCTCCTGTAGAATCGTGAAAATGATGATAAAAAATATGAAAACCTCCATACTTTTTGACACCCTCGTCGCACAGAAACATTTATATAGTATGGATTACTATAATTATTATCATATGGGTAGGTATTAATTTAAGAAATGTTGAGGCTGTGAAAAATTCAATTGATGAAGCTATAATACTTTACTTAATATTTATAATACTTAATTTTTTAAAGCATTTTAAGAACTTTATAAGATAAATGCAATATTAAAAAAGGACTTTTACTTAATGCCTACATTTGAATAAAAAGTTGAAAAAATAAGTTATCAGTTGAATTTTTCACAGCCCCAATTTTCTTATTTTAACAGCAATGCACTTTTTTACAGAGCCAAATTAAAATGAGGTATTTAATATGGATCATAAAGTTTCAGCTATAGTCAATACATATAATGAAGAAAAATATATTAGAAATGCCTTAGAAAGCATTAAATGGGTTGATGAGATAATATTAGTTGATATGTATAGTAACGATAAAACAGTTGAAATAAGTAAAGAATATACAGATAAGATTTATTATTTTGAATATAAAGGACATCCTGAACCTGCAAAGCAATTTGCACTTGATAAAGTTTCTAATGAATGGGTAATAGTCTTAGATGCTGATGAAATGATCCCATTAAATTTAAAAAATAAATTATATGAATTGATGAAGAGTAACAAATTTGATATGATAAGTATTCCTCATAAAAACTATTTTTTTGGTGAAATTTCTACTGACAATAAGAATAATTATCATTTAAGATTTTTTAAAAAAGCGAATGTGACCTTTGGTAAAGGAATACATGGTAAAGGAACACATTATAAAAAAGATAGTAAAGTATATAGAATAAAAGATGGTAATCTAGCTATTATCCACTTTGCTGAAGATAATTTCATGGATCTCTTTGAAAAATTGGATAGGTATACTACAATTGAAGTACAAAATATGAATGAAGGAATTAAAGATTATGACTTTATCCAGTTCATAAATATAATTAAAAGGATAATATATTTTACTTATTTATACATAGGATTATATACTCAACTTTTAAGTAAAAGAAAAACTATTACCTTATATAGACATGCTTTTGGTATGTATTATGATAGTAGTATTCTATTGAAAAGAAGGTTAAATGACAAATATAATACTTTAGATTATTCCAACTGTATACTAAAAGATCATGGAAAAATTGCTAATGAAATCATAAGTGAATATAACAAGTATAAATATTAAATTTTATCAAACGTCCCATGAGAGGTAAAGATGTTGGCTCCTGATCAAAAAATGATAATGTCAATTTTGATAATAATTTAATTCTGTAAGATTAATTTATGGTTCCTAACAATATTAATATTATTTTTTGACTATTTTACATTTAAGTACTTACCAAACAAAATGTGGAATTGGAGATTATTTAAGATATTTACTTGATGGATTTGAACAATTAGATGAAAAAATTGAGAATCATGTTTTTTCTATTGTTACATTTACTACCAAAAAATTTAATTATAATGAAGCTAAAGATTTCTATGAAAAATTTATTGAAAAAGCCGAAAGTTATGATATAATCCATATTCAACATGAATTTGGAACATTTACTGGAGATTATCCTATTTGGAAATCATTTAAGTTATTAACTATATATTAAATGGATTAAAAGATAAGAAGGTTTTTGTTACTTTCCATTCACCACCAATTCCTATTTTACATAATAAGATATCTAATAAAATTTTTAAAAATTATAGTTTTGTTAAATACTTTCAGAATAATATCATTGGACTGGTTCATAATAATATTAATTTAAAGCAATACCTTAAAGCAGGTTTACCGCCTCAACAGATTAAAAAGATTTTTTATCCCACACCAGATATTTTAGGTCAGTATAACGAAATAAATGAAAAATTAACGGAAAAAATAACTAACAAACTTAATTTAAATACTGATTCAAAAGTTCCTGCCATTACGGGATTTATTAACAATGGTGTTGAAGGACATAATATTTTAATAAAAGGATTAATTTATTTTTTTAATAGTGATGGGTTTTCATTGAAGGGGCAGGATATTGGATTAAAGATCCTTAATCAGCTTCCAGAGAATTATAAATTTATTTTATTAGATAGAAAACACCCACATGGAAATTCTATCTATTATAATAAAATTATAGATTATATTAATAAAAATATTATTTTTAAAAATAAATAAATAAAAATTATTATTTAAAAAATTAATTTAATATTAATTTAAAATTTATAAAAACGGATATTAAATTCTCCTAAGTTGAAAATAAATTTTCAGCAATATAGATATTTAAAATAAATGATTAATTACAAACATTATTTACATCACTATATTATAATTTATTTTTATTAAAATATGATTCAAATGACTGGAAATTATTATGAATATCAAAGCAGAACTTAAAGATTTTTTAGGACAGTGTAAAAGAGTTATTAAAGTATCAAGAAAACCAGGAAAAGAAGAGTACATTAATTTTGCAAAGGTTACGGGTGCTGGAATAATTTTAATTGGTGTTATAGGTTTTATCATATACATACTGACTATTTTAATAAATTTATAGCTGTTTATTTTCTATCAAAGTCAAATAATATTTGATGAAAATGATTAGTTATACATCATATAAAAAAATTATTAAAAATAGCTATGTTGTTGTTCTAAATCCTATTTACTGAATTTTTCCATTGGTATCAGCTACTTTTCTTACTTTAATTTGTAATTATAACTTCTAAACTAATTTGTAATTATAATTTCTAAATTAATTTAATTAGTATTTAATTCAATTTTAAAGAAATCAAAAGCTATATTCGTGTTTTCAAAAACTTCACATGCTTCTTCTTTAATTTTATCGGCTTTTTTATATCTTGAACTTATATGAGTAAGAATTAATCTATTAACATTGGCTCTTTTAGCTATTTCTGCTGCTTGTTTTCCTGTTGAATGATAATGTTCATTAGCTTTATCTATATCTGACTGATCGTAGGTGGATTCATGTATAAGTATATTAGAATTTTTTATAAATTCTACAAGTTCATCAGATGGTTTTGTATCCCCAGAATAGCTAATTTTAATCCCCATACGGTCTTCTCCTAAAACTTGATCTGGGCTTATGATCTTATTATTTACTTTTATAGATTCACCATTGTGAAGCTTTCCAAAATCAGGACCTGGTTTAACACCAAGTTCAATAGCTTTTTCTTTTAGAAATCTGGGCTTTTTCTTTTCAATTATGGAGTATGATAGATTATAAATATTATGCTTGGTTTTAATGGCTTTTATCATGTATTCATCATTGTCTATTACAGTTCCTCCTTTTATTTCATGAAAAGTTGTTGTAAATGTTTTATTGTTACATCCTAAGTTACGAATAGCTATTTCAACATTGAAAATTCCAGGAGGACCATAAATATTTAATGGTTCCTTTCTTCCTCTAAAACCCATTGATTCAATCAAACCAGGTAACCCCAATATATGGTCTCCATGTAGATGACTTATGAAGATCTTAGTAATTTTCATTGGACTAATTTTAGCAAATATTAATTGTCTTTGTGTGTTCTCTCCACAATCAAAAAGCATAACTTCTCCAAAAGCTTTCAATCCTATTGAAGGATGATTTCTATGTTTTGAAGGTACTGCTGATGAAGTTCCTAAAAATGTTAATTCCATTTAAATCACATATTTAAATTATTGAAGTGTTTTATTTATATAATTAGTATTTTATTAACTTACTTTTATTTATATTTAATTTATAGTTTAAGATGAAAAGTTTGATAAAAATAAATTATTAAATTTTTTTATTGTTTATATAATTTATTTATAACTTATTATTTTATAAATTAAAATAATTTAAATAATATTTTTAATAATAAAATAATATTGAAATCTTAAAGTATAAAATAAGATAATTTATTGTTAAGGTTTATATGGTGGATTCTATGAAGTTTTCAATGAATAACCTTTTTAAAAATAAATTATAGTGAACTAAAAAATGTTTTTAAGTAATGAGTTTTTTAAAAATATCTCTAAATTATCAATTTCATAAATAAAAATATAATATTATTTATTTTAAAAAATAAAATAATTAAATT
>JAITOM010000031.1 GCA_031289975.1 Methanobrevibacter sp.
CCATCAGGAATATAATCCTTAATTAACCTATTAACAAATGTTGTGTAGAAATTGTTATCTGCAAATATTTCTTTAGGATTGTTATCTACATGAATACCTCCATCAAAAATCATCACACACCTTTTGCAATAGTTTGCAACAAAAGAAAGGTCATGACTTGTCATGATTATTGTTAATCCGCTTTCTTGTAAAACCTTAAGCTTATCTCCAAGATTAGACTTTGATATAGGATCAAGTCCTTTAGTTGGTTCATCTAAAACTAAAACATCAGGTTTTTTTATTAACATCTTTATAATAGCTATTTTCTGCTGTTCACCACCACTACAATCGTAAGGGTTCTGACTTATCAAATGACTAACATTAAAAAATTCAATAAGATTAATTGTATCACTATTCAAATCTTTCTCATCATCTAATAAAAGTTCTTCTTTAACTGTTTCCTTTGAAAAATGTATTATAGGGTTTTGATAAAGGTAAGCTATTTTAATTCCTTTTTTCCTTGAAATTTTTCCTTTCAATGGTTTTAATAAACCAGCTATCAACTGTAGAAATGTTGTTTTTCCAGTTCCATTTCCTCCAATTATACTTATAAATTCTCCTGATTTTATTGATAAATAAATATCTTTTAAGAGTATGTATTCCTTAGTGTATGCAAAATAAATTCCTTTACTAACTATTAATTCTTCATTGTTAAAAAAAGGATAAGTTCCATCCAATGCAGATTTTTCTTTTTTTGGGTAAGATTCTAATTTATCTATTTTATTCAATGCTTTTATTCCTTCCCGTATACTAATAGCTATTTTATCATCTTTAAGCTCATGATATTTTTCATGAAGTAAAAAAATTATTTTAGAGACATCAGGAAGATAATAATTGAATAGCTTATCATTCATTACTTTTTCAATTATATCATGTGTTTGGTTACTGTATTTAATTATTCCATCCTCTAAAAACACTACTTTATCTACAAATGGAAAAATATTATCTGTTTTATGTTCGCTTATCATTATTGTGATGGAGAATTCTTCATTTAAACGTCTTAACATAGTTAAAAAGTCGTAAGAAGCTATTGGATCTAATTGAGAAGTTGGTTCATCAAGTAAGAGCAGTTTAGGTTTAAGAACAAGTAAGGAACATAGATTCACCAATTGTTTTTGACCTCCAGATAATTCATTCACATTTTTATATAGTAACTTATCAATACCAAAAAATGCAGTCATTTCAGCCACTCTGTTTCTTATATCTTCGGTTTTCATTCCAATATTTTCAAGAGGAAAAGCTATTTCCTGGATAACTGTATCTGTAACCAACTGATTATCTGGATTTTGGAAAAGAAAACCAATATCTGAAGCTGACTGCTTATCATCCAAATCCTTAATATTAACAGAATCAAATGTTACCTCTCCATCACATTCACCATCATCCATTAATTCTTTCTTTACATTGGATAATAAAGTTGTTTTTCCAGACCCTGAAGGACCACAAAACAGTAAAAAATCGCCTTCCTCAACTTCAAGATTAATATTGGATAATATTTTTTTTTCTTGATATTTAAAACTAAAATCTTTAAACTTAACTAATGCCAAATCAACACTTCCTTAAATTCTAAGTAAATTAAAGGTAATAAAAGAAGCAAAAATGATAAATAAAAAATATTTAATGGCAATTGATTAAAAGAAAAATCAATGCTTGGATAAATATTTATTCTACCTACACCATAAAATAAACCAATGATGGATAATATACTTGTTATGCTTATAAAAAATAGTAATATTTTATCATTTAGATTTATTTTATAATATAAATAGCTGGTTCTCTTTGAGGTATTGTATCCTCTTGCTTTCATAGATTTTGCAGTTATCATGGACTCTTCAAATGCCCATGATATCATAATAGTCATAACATTCGCCACATTTTTTACTTTGTTAACAAAACCTTTTTTAGTCATGTTTTTATTTTCAAAATTATTTAATTTATTGATTTCTTCTATCCTATAGCTAAACAAAGGTATAAACCTTAAAGCCATGATCATAATCATTGCTATTGTCGGAAATTTTTTTGAAAAAACATAAAGCATATCCTGATAAGAAATACTCTTATTAAATGATGTGAAAACAAGTAAAACTAATATTAAGGATAATGCCATGATTATCCCATAAATTACTGATTCATAAGTAATGAAAAAATCATTCCAAAGATATATTCTTGTTAAACCTTGCCTTGAAGTTAAAGGATTTATAATAGCTATTACACATCCCATCATTATAAATCCCTTAATAGTACTAATAAATTCCTTTTTAATCCCTTGAAGTGATATGAGAACAAATATACAAATAAAAAAAGTGAGCATATAATAAGGATTAATAAATATAAATGCAAAAAGCATTAATATTAAATAATATATTATATATACAATAGGATGAATTTTAGTAAGTCTCATATTTTTTTTAACTCCAAATGAATATAAGTTAATTAAAATGATCAATCTTTTAATGATATTTATTATAATATGAAGTGTTTTGCAAATTAATTCATTTTCTTATATAGTGTATGAAATAATGTTTGTAAGTACAGAAAAAATAAAAAATTTTTTCTAACTTAAAACAATTTTTAAGTAAAGAAAATCAAAGATTTTCTAATTGAACAAGTTCAATAATGAATTTTTTAAAAATATCTTTAAATTATCAATTTCATAAATAAAAATATAATATTATTTATTTTTAAAAATAAAATTTTTAAATTTATTAATTGATAATTTAATAAAATATTAAAAAATATTATTGAAAATTAAGTAAATAAAATTAAATGATTAATTACAAACTTTTTTTATTCCACTACAAATAAAAATTCTTATTAAATTAATCTTATTAAATTAATTAAATACTTTTATAAAAAAGATATTACATAAACAATATTAATATTTAATTTAACTTATTTGGAATTTGGACATGATTTCAAAAACATCGGAAAAGGACTTTCAGAGTGAAATTATTATTTCATGAATACTGGATATACAAAAAGGGTTTCAAAGAACTACTTAAAAGAATTGGCTTTAGATGTAGAATTAACCTTGAAATTCATCAAATCCACTCAGAAAGAGGAATGGAATAAATTTAAAGGAATTTATAAGGAAAGTTCAGATGAGAAATTTATAAAAATTCTTTTTAAAGAAATTGAGTTTAAAGGAACTATACATGTTTTAAGAAATGGATTTAAAGATGTTGGTCCTTACTTTAAACTTTTCTATCCTATGCCTAACAACAATAGAAACCCAGAACTTTTTAATAAATTTGAATCCAACATATTCTCTGTAATTGATAAACTTGAATACGATGATGATAACAACAATCGTCTTGATTTAGCTATTTTTATAAATGGTTTACCGATATTAGCAATCGAATTGAAAAACAACTTTTCACAAGGCATTGAAGAGGCTATTAAACAGTATAAGAGAGATAGAAACCCTAGAAATAGAACTTTAAAGAATTGTCTTGTTCATTTTGCTATGAGTGATGAGAAAATATACATGTCAACAAAATTAAACAATGATAAAACACGATTTTTACCATTTAATCGAGGAAGTGAAAATCCTGCAGTAAAAGACATTATAAAACTTCATACCTCTATAAAGATATCTTGCAAAAAAATAAGCTATCTAAACTTATTTCTCACTTCATATTTGAGGAAGAAAAAACAACTATATTTCCTCGTTTCCATCAATTAGAATGTGTAAACCAGCTACTCGATAATGTTTCAGTTGGAACCAACTATCTAATTCAACATAGTGCAGGTAGTGGAAAAACTAAAACAATAGCTTGGCTTGCTCATGGATTGTTAAATAAATTTGACAATGAAGATAGACGAGTTTATGATATGGTTATTGTTATTTCTGATAGAAAAGTTATAGATAAACAACTTCAAGATCAAATCAAATCAATTGAAAGAACCAAAGGTGTTGTTGAGGTAATTGATAAGAAATTTAAGCAGTTAGGTGAAGCACTTAAATCTGGTTCTAATATAGTGGTGACAACACTTCAAAAGTTTCCTCATGTTTTAGAAGAGGCTATTCCCAATAGAAATTATGCTGTAATTATTGATGAATCTCATTCATCACAAACTGGTTCATTTGCAAGAAGTATGAAAAAGATTTTATCTTTAAAAGATGAAACAGCAGAAAATAATAATATTAAAACAACAGAAAACATTGAAGAAGATCAATGGTTAGACATTGAAGATGAAATAATAAATGAACTTAGAGCAGTTAAAAATTTAGATAACCTTAGTTTCTTTGCTTTTACAGCAACTCCTAAAAATAAAACCTTGGAAATGTTTGGAGAGGAAGATGAAAATGGTGAGTTTCATCCATTCCATCGTTACACTATGAAACAAGCTATTGAAGAAGGATTCATCTTAGATGTTTTAAAAAATTACATAACATATTCAAGTTACTTTAAATTAGTTAAAACAATTGAAGATGATCCTAAATTTGATGAAGAAAAGGCAATGAAGGTTTTAAAAAGCTTTGTTGAAAAACATCCAGTTTCGATATCAGAAAAAACAAAAATAATTCTTAATCATTTCATGATCTCAACGATTCATAAAATTAACTCTCGAGGAAGAGGAATGTTAGTCACTAACTCAAGAAAATCAGCTGTTTTATATAAAAAAGAGTTTAATAGACAAATTAAAGAAAAACAACTCTCTATTAAAACATTAGTTGCATTTACAGGCACTATAAAACTTGATATGCAGGAGTACACAGAGGATTCAATGAATGAAATAGATGAATCAATAGTCCATGCTTTTAAAAAAGACCCTTACAAAATTTTAATCGTTGCAAATAAATTTCAAACTGGTTTTGATGAGCCATTACTCCATACAATGTATGTTGATAAACTTTTAAGTGGAATAACTGCTGTTCAAACTTTAAGTAGAGTTAATAGAATCTATGATAACAAAAATGACACTCTTATACTTGATTTTGTAAATGATACTGAAAAAATTGAAAAAGCTTTTAAACCATACTACGAAACAACCTATCTTAAGCAAGCAACAGATTCTCATAAACTATACCATTTACAGGACAAAATAATGGACTATTATCTCTTTAGTGAAGATGATATAGACCAATTCATTAAAGCATACTATAAAGGAGTAAACCAAGCGAAACTACATAATCTGTTCGCTGGTTCTCTTGAAGAATTTAAGAAACTACTTACTGATAAACAAATAGTTTTTAAAAAGGATTTAAGAAAATATCAGAGTATCTATTCCTTTTTATCCCAATTAATTCCTTTTGAGGATGTAAATCTGGAAAAATTGTTTATTTACAATAAATTTTTAAATAAAAAGCTTCCAACAATCAACAATCCTTTACCTTTCAATGTTCTTGAAGATGTTGACATGGATTCATATAAACTTATTAGAAAAGGAGAAGATTCAATAATTATTAATGGTGATGGTGAATTGAGTCCTATTTCTGATTCTGTTTCAACTTACTTACCTGAAGAATCTCACTTGTCTGAAATAATTAGAAGATTGAATGAGGCATTTGCTACAGACTTTTCAGATAACGATAAAGTTTTCATTAAACGAGTTAAGGATAATATGATGGCGAATAGAGAGTTGTCCATTAAAGTGGCTAACAATTCAAAAGAAAATGTTGAAGCTATTTTTGATAAATATTTGAATCAAGAATTAATTCAGCTTCTAAAAAGCAATACTACTCTTTTTAAAAAGATTAATGAAAATGAAAAACTTGGCACTGTAAAATTAGCATGGATTTGCAAAATTGAAAACGGATGATAAAAGTTTAATGACATGTACATGGCCTAAATGTTTTTATGCTAAAATCCAAATTCCAGATTGTGAGTTTCCATCCTCTTTTTACAGTGCCATATTTCTTAATTTCATCTTGAAAAATTATCCTTTTTTAATTTCCAAATAATTATGCCTATCAAAAATACTGTCCATATAATTAACACTTCCCATGATATTTCAAAAAAAGTGTTATTAAGCCAATAGTTTGATAGAATATAGTATACTTGTGTACTTGGCAAATATTTGACAATGTTTTGAACATATAATGGGAAAGATTGAATGTTAGTAAACACTCCTGAAAAAACCATTAGTAAAAACATTATTATTACTGATGTTTGTTGTGTTGATTTTATATTATTTAACAAACAACCTATAGTGAATCCAAGTAACAAAATATTTATAGATGATAAAAACCAAACCAAACCAAACATTAAAAAATTATTGAATGAAGGCAATATCAAATTGAAACACAAATAAGCTACAAAAATTGCTAATAGAGAACTTATAAAAGCTAATAATAAGTAAACTGCAATTTGTGCGAAAATTATATGATATAAATTCAATCCTTTTAAAATATAAGTTTGCCAAATTTTCTTCGAACGATTAATACTTACTACTACAGAAAGACTAGTTACACCAGTAGATAATAAAGTTAATAAAGCTAAAGATGGGATGTATACATCTACGAAGTGGAAATTCCCATAAATTATTGGATTTTTTGTAGTCGTGACCATTACACACAATAGCAATAATGGGAATATCATAGCAAAAAATATAGACATAGGAACTCTTAATGCAACTTTAAACTCTAAATAGAAAAATTGAAGTGCTTTATTCATTTTATATCCTCCTTGTAAACTTGAGTGTATAATACTGTTAAATTATTTTCGGAATAATTTAGATTATATTTATTGTATAAATCATCTTTTAAACCTAATTCAACTATTTTCCCTTTTTTTAAAAAAATAAGTTTTTCAGATATTTCCTCAACCTCTTCTAAATAATGAGTAACCATTACTATTGTTTTTCCAGATTTTTTTAATTCATTTTTCAAAAAATTTAGAACTTCCATTCTCGTTATTGTGTCTAAACCTGTTGTAATTTCATCAATGAAAATAATTTCAGGATTATTTTCTAACAGTATAATAAGAGATAATTTTTTAAATTCACCTGTTGAAAGTTCACCAATTTTCTGATTAAGATTATTATCCAACCCATATTTTTTAACTAAATGCATATAGTCCCCTTCAAATAAAAATAAATCTAAAATCTCTTTAACTTTTAATAGTTTATAGAATGATTGTTCTTGGCTATGAAATCCTATTTTATATCTTGGTAAAGATTCAAAGTCATTGATGACTTCACCACTATCTATTTTTTGTAATTTTAAGATACAATTTATAAGAGTTGTTTTACCCGCACCATTAGGTCCAAGTATAACAACACTCTCTCCTTCATTAATAGTTAAATCAATGTTTTTTAAAATGTCCTTATCTTTTACTTTAAAGTTAACATCATTTAATATAATTTTCTTCATTAATATCACTCCTTAAGGCAATGGGTGTGGAAGAACATATTTACAACCATCAGTTTTTAAAAAACGAGGATGATTGGAGAAGCATTTATTTGGAATACAAATAGGCAGTAGTTCAGGGATTATTGTCCTAATTACAAACCAATCCCTCAGACCTAACTCTGTACAAGTAATATCATAGCATCCTAAATTAAAATTATTATCTTTGATATATTTTAAAGTCATTTTTACTAATTCTAATTCTTTTAAAGATTTCATATCCTTAATACTTTTTTCACCAGATATTCTTTTTTCTAAAAACTTTTTCTTAATATTCGTCTTCTTTTTACTTGCCCAAAAATAAGCATTTGAATCTAAATTGTCAAATTTATCTTCTCCTTTGTAAAAACTAATAAATTTTTCATTATTATAAAAAAAACTTCCTTGTGAATGTTCTAGGACAGCTGTTGCTTCTAAAAAACCTCTATATAAAGCTTCATATGGAGTTTGTGAACCTTGAATCCCAAATGAAAATGTAGGATATTCATCACTAATTATAAAGATCCCTAAAATTGGAAATGGTTTATCCATTGTTAAATCCAGAATTAAAATGTCTTCATCTTCAGGGTATAAATTATTTTTTTTAAGAAATATTTTCATTTTGTCATCTAAAATTACTTTAGGAACTTGAACATTATTTCCATACCAGAACAACATTAAAGAATCTGTCTGCAGATATTCAATTAGAGCATTTTTGAATGCATTTTCATGTGAAGTATGAGATGCTGTACCTGTTGAAACAGATGGAAAATTTAATTCTTCAACAGTATCATCTTGTAGATATGGTAAAAAAAACATTTGAGCAGGAATATTCATATATCCATGATTTAAAACATCGAAGATCTTAAACCAACCTATTTTATCATCATTTCCTACAGGTTTCACTTGTTTTTTATCAAATACATTGAAAAAATCGGGTATGTCAAAAATCCCATGGGAATTAAAATTTTTTCATGGATTTTCTCTTATTTCTTTTTTTAAAGATTCAAATATATTTTAACCCAAGTATTGAATTTTATAAATTTTTCCTCGAC
>JAITOM010000042.1 GCA_031289975.1 Methanobrevibacter sp.
CTTATAAAAACTAATTTTTGCTATATAATGAATTTAAATCTTTAAAGATAGAAATTTTGGGAAATCCATAGAAAAATTCAAATTCCCATGGGATTTTTGACACACCCAATTTATTTAACTTTAATTTATTTAACTTTAATTTATTTAACTTTAATTTATTTAACTTTAATTTATTTAACTTTAATTTATTTAACTTTAATTTATTTAACTTTAATCAATTTTTGAGGGTGTAAATTTTTGTGGAGTTTTATCATTATTTTAGGTTTTTTCTTTATATATAAATACCAAAATTTTCAAAACCTCCAAACTTTTTGACACCATCTAATTTTTAAATATCTAATTTTTAAATAATATAGTATTTCATTTAACTTTTTTTCAAATTAATTAATAACTTTGTATTAAAATTTAAATTAAAATAATATAGATAATTTCCAAAAACCTTTTTTTTGTTTTTTATTAGTATTAACTTTTTCTTAAAATAATAATTTTTAAATAAAATTAAAATTAATATTTTGAAAAAAATTGCAGAAACACAAATTTAATATTTAATAGTTTAGTATATAATGATAATAGAAACTAGTATATTATATACTAAGGAAACTAATATATTATATACTAAGGAAACTAATATATTATTTACTAAACTTATTCCTTACAAACCAATTTCATGAGCAAGTTTTATTAAATAAAATCGCATTATACCATCTTTCATGATAATTCTCTCCAATGAAATATAAAACTAATTTAAAAATGTGCGGTGGTTTCACTTAATGCATCTTCAATAAGTCTTATTGCACCTCTGTATCCAGCATAAGATTTTTCAATAACAACTCTATTTGTAATGGGGAAAGATATAGTTAATATTGGTACATTTATCTTAATAGCCACATCTTTATCTGAAGAATTCCCAAAAATGAAATCTGGTGACTCTTTTTCTAATTTTTTCCATATTTTATAAGAATCAGATTCAAAAACTATTTCTGGTGATGGTAAATCCTTAAAATTAAGTTCATTTTTAATTGAATCTCTATAATCATCTGGAACACCATCAATTATTAATGCAGCTGAAGGAATCCACCCTAATTCAGTTACTAAAAATTTATTAAGGGCTATCGCATAATTAGAGTCTGTTGCTGTGATAAATTTAGGTTGAACATCCATGTCAACAATAAAATCTGCAATTTTTTCAATGGACTTATAAGTCTTTGCTTCTTCTTTTTCAATATATTCCCCTACATCAATTTTAAAAAATTCACCTATCTTTTCAACAAATTCATTTGTTTGGTCAACACCTATAGGGAGTGGATTAACGATATAAGGTATATCATAACGGTTTTTTAATTTTTTTGCTGCTTCAACTCCAATCCATGGTGATAGAACAATATTTAATGAAGCACTTGATAAATCTTCTAAATTTTTCCCATTTACTAAAGTATTAACCTCTAAACCAATATCATTTAATACTTTTTCAATTTCAGCAAGGTTACCCTCCCAAAAAACATCTTGTGAAGGAACAATTCCTATTAGATTTACTAATTTTGGATTTTTTTCTTTCACTTCAAGAACTTGTTCAATAATGGCATCTAATAAATTTTCATAACCAGTATAACTTGAACCTCTAAAACCAGCAGTTTCTGCATAAATAATCGAACTGTCAGTAGAAATATCTCTTAAAACTCCTTTAATATCATCTCCAATAAGTTCAGCTGTGCAACCTGTAACCACTATATATCTATCACCATCAACAAGTTCAAGAGTTTTTTCAATCTGCTCTTTTAGCCTATTTTCCCCACCAAAAACTACTTCTTCCTCATAAGTATTGGAACTTGGAATAGCCACACCTCCAATCCATCCAGATCCTCTAAATCCTCCAGGAAAAGTTTGTCCAAAGAATGCTGCTACACCACATCCTGGACCTCCGTGGATTATTGGAACAAATCCATTAATGGCTGTAATTGTACTTAATGCACCACCTAATGCACATGAAAATCGTGGATTTTCAATTATATGACTCATAATGTCTCACCTTCTTTATGGTATTTGAATGGGTTTTCATTAAACCAAGTTTTAAAGTATGGGGATTTTGAATGTTCTGAAAGTTTTTTACTGAATGATGGGTTTTTAATCAGATTAAGAGTTCTATTTCCAAAATCAGCGGCTCCATTGTATCCCACAATTAAATGAGATAGATTAAATACCATTGCTGCAGGAAATCCTTCCTTAACAGCCCAAATAGATTCTCCCATATGCCCGAAATAAAAATCAGGTTTTTCTTTTTCAAGTATGTTTGCTTGTTCGTATGGTTGAACATTAGCAATGTTTAAACAGAAATCTCCACATCTTTTCTCTAAATCTGCAACACCATCAAATATAACTTCATCATAATGATAGGCAGTAACTCCAATAATATCCATTCCAAAATCAGCTAATAGATTAGTTATTCCTATAGCTCTTGATTGTCCTGCACTAACAAATGCAGTTCTTCCTTCTAATTCTTTCCTAATTAGATCAATTTTTGGCTGAATTTTATCTCTTTCAGATCTGATAAGCTCTTCAACTTCTTTTTCTTTTCCTAAATAACTTGCAATTTCTCTAATCCATTCATCAGTATTATCAAGACCAATAGGCAATAATTTATTAGTAAATGGTACTCCATAAAGTTTATGTAATGTTTTTGCAAAATATTCACTAAAAGTTGTACATAAACTGGAAGTTAAAGCTGCTTCGGATGCTTTTGCTATATTTTCAATTGTATTGAAGTTTGGTATGAAATTTGCTTCAAGAGATAAATTTTTTAATAATCTTTCTAATTCCAATTCATCAGCTCGTGCGAAGCTAATAGGATTAATTATATTAACTAAATTTTCCTGTTTTTCTTCAGGTTCTTTAATTACACTATTTAAAACAGCATGAAATGGTCCATCATATCCTGATGCCCATATCTTTGATTTAAAACCCTCGCAATAAACAGGTAATACTTTAGCTTGAACCTGATCTTTAATTTCCTCAATTACTCCTTCGATATCCTCTCCAACAATACCTGAAACACATGAAGTGTATACAAATATTACTTTAGGATGATGTCTATCTTGTGCTGTTAATATAGCTTCTTTAAGCTTTTCAGAACCTCCATGAATTACATCATCCTGTGTAAGATTTGTAGAAATCCCTATTGTATTTGATGGTCGCTTTCCTCTAAGCATTTGACCAAACTTACAAAAAACACTTATAACAGATAGAGAACCAGCACAACCAACAGGTCCATGGCTAATTATTACTGTATCCTCTACTGTTGAAAATGCTAATAGTGCCAACCATTCCTGACAAAAAGTTGTCTGAGTAAAAGATCTATTTTTATCCTTTAAACACTTCTTATTTGTTAAATCTACAAGTTCACTTACATTTCCTCCAAAGGTAATAATCGAATTCAAACGATTATCTCTAATTGGTGGAATATCAATTTTTTTTTTTGATTTTTCTGACATGTATATACCTATCAATTTTTTCATTTTATTCTTAACTATATCTTTAATTAAAAATAAGGGTGGAGAACATTGTTCCCGCCCCCCCTATCAATTTTATTAAAATTTAAAAATTTTAAACAATCTTCTCAAAAATTAAACAATCTTCTCAAAAATTTAATTAAATAAATTTATTATGTTCTTTTAAATCGCATTATACCATCTTTCATAATAATATCCCAATAAATATTTTTTAGTCAGTTATATGTTTATTACTCCAATAAAAGTTATTTCTATATTTTATAATGATGTTATATAACTATTGTTATAATAACAGTGTTATATAACTATTGTTATATTTATCATATATAAAGGTTACTATGCGACAGGATAGGATCTCTATTCTTCATTAATTAATTCAGTGAAATATTGTTAAATATTTTAATCCCAGTTGTGTGGGATTTTCTCTCCAGAAACTCTTAAACAAGTGATTGGTTAAGAGGTTGATGATGGAAATGTCTAACTAACTATAAGTATCCATGTAGTTAAGGACTAGAGAAAGAATGACAAGGCTAACGATAAGTGAACAATTATAAGCATCGTTATTATAAGCAATAGGTGGGATACAGCACCTTTTTTTTAGGTTACTATTGTATTGCAAATAGGAAATAAGTAGTAGTTATATACTTAATAGTTCACAACCCATATATTTGTCGGTGTACTGATTGAGCCTAAATCATTTGTATCTGAGAAGAGATTAACCTGATAAGCCTCAAGAAGTCCTTAAAAAAAA
>JAITOM010000047.1 GCA_031289975.1 Methanobrevibacter sp.
GATGAATATATAGTAAATATTGAGGTGTGTTATGAATAATATGAAAAAAGAAGAACATCAAAAAAGTACGGGTAATCCAGATCCTGGAATTAATTCTCGTACAGCTACTGATGAAATACGAACTAAATTCCCTAAAGTAGGGGAAATGTCCTATTAAAATAGGTGTAAAAATTATTCCTAAAATGGACGGGAATTAAAATAAGAACCCATCAAATACATTTTAAAATTTCAATCAAAAATAAAGGAGAAATAAAACTATGAAATTGAAAATATTAAGTTTAATTATAATAGCTATTATAGCTATTAGTAGTGTAAGTGTTGTTTCTGCTTGGCAGCAAGAAGATCCTTATTTCACTATTAGAGTTGGTGAGACTGTAACTGAGGGTACTCAAGGTTATGATGGTATTACTGTTGAACCTATTAATGATGCTTCTAATTATGTGAAAGCAGAATTTAAAGGAAAAAACAATATGCAATATACTGGTCTTAAAGCAACTCCTCCTGGAATTGGTAAAACAGCTGATTTTAAAGTTGGTAAGAAAATTTTAGGTACTTTCTATTATGAAGTTGTACATGTCACTGTACTTCCTTAAATATTTTTTATTCCTAAAATAGATGGAAATAAAAGTTTAAAGGTGATAAATTATGGAGTTGAAAATATTAAGTTTAATTATGGTTTTTTTAGTTATTAGTGCTATTAGTTCTGTTAATGCGAGTGTTGGTTACTGGGGTGATGAAGGTGGCTGGGGTGATATTGGTTATGGTGGTTCTGGTAACTCTAGTATTTATAATGGTGATGGTACATTATATCTAGCTTACCCTGAGGATCCTGGTGAGAAACCTTACGGGTTCACTGGCGGTGATGTACAAATCAGTAACTTCCTAGTTTACGAGAATGGTGGTTATCAAGCTGATGAGTCATATCCTGATATTGGTGTTGCTCGGGTTAATGCTGGTTATTCTAAGTATATTGGAAATTTGAGTTCATATAATTTAACGGGTAAGAGTTTCAGGATAATGTTCAGGGACATGACATTCCCTTCACTTGAAACAAGTTCCATAACCGTGTATAATTATAATGGTGTTGATGAGGTTTGGATTAGGTTCTGGGATAGAGGTAATATCAAGAAGCCACATGTTGAATGTTGGGCTAATGGTGTGTTTAAGACTGGTGGGAATGGTGGTAGTGTAACTATTTAATTAATTATTAAATTATTTTATTTTATAAATAAAAAAGGAGAAATAAAATTATGAAATTGAAAATATTAAGTTTAATTATAATAGCTATTTTAGCTATTAGTGCAATTGGTACTGTTAGTGCTGTTGATTTACAAGTCCATATTCAGAAAAGTGGTTCACCTGGTTTAGGTAAAACTTACCAGTTTGCTAATAATGTAGGTGTTTATAAGTTCACTAATCTATGGGCATTAGCATATATAGCACATATTGAGGTTCGTGAATTACAAGGTAGTACATATACTTCTCCTTATTCTAAATCTTATACATGTACTTCTGGTGATGAGAAAATCACTTTACCTAAGTCTAATACGATTTATAATATTCGTTTAAGTGAGTGGGGAGGTGCTGCTACAAACGTATTTATTAATTCCAGTAAAGTCCGCGATACTGTTATTCCTGTAGTTTATGATGGTACTGTGGCAATTAATAATAGACATATTGGTATTGATGGGAAAGTTTATAATTTCAACGGTTTTGTTAATCTCGATTTAAGATAAACATTGATACTAAAAACAAATTGATAAATCTACCAATTAGGTGGAGGAACAAGAATCTACGACCTTCTAAAGGTCGTAGAAGTTCAATTTTTTTCACATGCTTAAAAATTAAATTGAGCATGTAAATTAAGTTATAGGGGGTAATTAAATGAAAAATAATAAGTATACTGATATTATAACTGTTATTGATATTGAAAATGCTAAAACTGATAAAGATATTAGTATATTAGCTATTAATGGTATTAATAATTTAGCTACTAATCATTTAAATGATATTAAAACTCAAATAGCTATTTTAAATGAAAGAACATTAAATACTAATAAACTCATAATTGGTATTTTAATAACTTGTATATTAATACCTATTATCACTAAATATCTGCCATAGTATTTATTTTTTATTTTTAATCATGTGAAAAATATCAAATATAATTGTTGGTGTTTTTCACATGCTTAAAAAATTTAATTAAGCATGTGTAATATAATTCAATTAAAAAAATGGTGATATTTAATGTATAGGAATAAATCTACATTTAGTAAAAAAATAAGGTTTGCTTTAAGACATGAAAGCAATATCTTAGGTTGGAAATCCAAATGAAACTCAAAGGCTTAATATTAATATTAATTATTTTAATGTCTTCTTTTTCATTCTGTAATGCAGAATCCTTAATTTATGATCCTGTTATTAAAGACAATAATGATCAACTCCCTACAAATACAACAACTACTCCTGATACTTTTAAAGCTTTCACAGCTTCAACTTCTTTATTTGGTACTTCTTTACCTGATACCACTATGTCATTTGAGGAATGTATGGATTATTTAGTTTTAGGGAATGCTCCTGCTTATATCCTTGTAACTGGTAATGTTAGTAATCCTCGTAATGCCAGATACAGTATCAGTGAAGGTAAACCAGCTAATTATCATAGTATTAATGATAATTTTTATGATTCTCATTTCAAATCCCTTACTGATCCTGTCCTTAATGGTACTTTGTTTTACACTCCTGATAATGATTTTAATCTTAGGACTCAATTTTTAACTGATTCTAACGATAAAATTGATTTGGTGAATTATACTATTTTAAAGCAAAGTATTCGTAACACCCAATATATCAGTCCTGCCACTGTTAATGCCCCTGACACTGATTGGGATCAGGAGGAGGATTTATTTAATCAGATGGATTCTGATCCTGTGGGTGTCCTTAATCAAATTGTTGTTTTTTGTCATCAAGTCGATACAGAAGCCAAAAGGTTTTTTGTTTATTATCAAATTGAAATAGGTAAAGTTTATGCACATAATCAAGTCATTACTAAAGCCCGTTCCAATGTAAGCTCTAAATATTGGGGTGAAGGATACTGGAAAATATTTAACGATACTGATGATAATGGTTTATTATTCCTTAATATACAATATCAAACCATTAAAGAGCCCTTGAAATTAACTGAATTAAATCTTGATAATGTTTCACTTAAATTAGACTGGACTATTGTTGCAGTAGATACAACTGGTAACTTCCTTCAATATATTCCTGTTGCAGGTAAAATTATTCAAGGTATTGCTAATGGTGTTAAACTTGCTTTAACTCTTAGTAAATTAAGTATTCAACAAGTTAAACTTGATAAAATCAGTAGATTATATATCGAATCAGATGCCATGACTTGGAAGATAAGTGCAGAAAAAGATTATCGTGAATTAATTCGTAAAGGTGTTATTGAACCTGGTGAACCAACTCAAAGTGATATTGATTTGTTTAATAGTCAAATGGATGTTAAGATTGATACTTTAAAAAGTGGAAGAACCCTCCAATATAAGCGTATTTTTGAAAATGCAGATGTTAATGATTTAGCCACCAATTACAGAAGCCAAATCAAATATCTACAAGATACCAAAGACACTTATGATTTGTATCCGAACTGGGCGGGCGGATGTCCACCGTATGTAACTGACTATTTAAATCAATTCAATAATTTTTATGGTGATATTGATAATATTGTTTGGTTAAATGGTTTAGAAAAACAATTATACCCAACTTTTGATGCACAAATTGATGCTCAAATAGAAGCAATAAATAAAGATAAATATGGATGATTAAAATGAATAAGATTTTAAAATATTTAATAATTTTATTAATACCAATATTATGTATTGGTACTGTAAATGCGATTGAATCTGGTAATGCCCACATTAGTGAAAGTCTTAATGGTGGGGATCAAGATTTTAGTTATGCCATCGATGCTAATATAGCTGGTTCCCCTAATTGGGTTCGTTTTGATGAGGGTTCAGGTAATGTTGATAAGAACATTGATTTACCATACACTTTCACTAAGTTAACTATCTATTCCACAGGTAAAACATCATATTTCGGTGATAAAGCTTGGTGGACTAATCAAAGAGCTGAAATAAACTTCCCTGATACTATTGTTCATAATGTAGATATTAAAATCAGCAGTGATTATAAAAGATGCAATTGGAATAAACCTTATATTAAAATAAATGGTGTGTCTGGTGCGTTCGATCAAGGTGCTAATGGTTATGGTTGGTATCATGATATTAGTTGGTGGTAATTTAATATTTTAATACTTTTTTATTTTTTATTATAGTTTACTTATAACTGCTTTTTCCATTAATATCAATAATATTAATTGGATCATCAATCGCATCGGCACTGTAAAAAGAGGATGGAAATTTAAATTAAATTAATATTAAATTAATTTTTTAAATAATAATTTTTATTTATTTATTTTTAAAAATAATAATTATAATTTTTTTAATTAAAAATTTGGCATTTATGATGTAATTTAAAAAATTTCATTATTGAACTTGTTCAATTAGAAAATCTGAAAGATTTTCTTCACTTACAAACATTATTTCATACACTATATAAGAGAGCACTCCATAATTATCTTTATTAAAATTTTTAAATCTTTTATTTCATCAATAAATAATATAATTAATTTTAAATATAAATTCATACTCTAAAATTTATTTTTATTAAAATTAATATCGAATTATAAATTTTAATTAATTTTAAAGGTTATTATTGAAATTTTAATTTTAAAAATTAGTCAAAAAAATTTTGTAATTAATAATTTATTTTTAAGAGAATCATCCATAATTCAATAAATTATTCTTAACTTTTCATACAAAGATAGCATAAGTAAAAAAAATGAAGTACTGTAAACATTAAATAAAGCATTATATCTTCATCAGTTGAATTTTTCACAGCCTCAAAAATCTATGGCTTTTCGTTTACTTCTGAAAGAAATTAATAATATGTGCAACTTTTTTATTTATAGTCATTTTGAAAAAGTTCTTAAATTTTGAATGATAAACTTTTTTATTAAATTATTTAATTTTTAATATTACTTTATAAAAATTAATAATTTTAAATTTTAAATAATTTAAAT
>JAITOM010000065.1 GCA_031289975.1 Methanobrevibacter sp.
TGAAAAAAGAATAGATACTGATACTATAGTAATTATAGAAAAGTTCTTAAATTTTGAATGATAATTTTTTTTTATTTTTAAAAATAATAATTATAATTTTTTTAATTAAAAATTTGACATTTATGATGTAATTTAAAAAATCTCATTACTTACAAACATTATTTCATACACTATATTATTTTCACTTTCTCATAGATTTTTTAATTGGTAATAGATTTTTTAATTGGTAATAGATTTTTTAATTGGTAATAGATTTTTTAATTGGTAATAGAAATTAATTTTTCTATAAGCATTCTTTATATATGGCTTTTAGCAAAAATCATATTTTATTTGAAAATAATTTTTTTTAGGTTGGATGTTTATGAGATCTTTTAATCCGTTGGATGACTATTTATTTTCTCAGTATATGGCAAGTGAGGGTATGGAAAGTAAATTGAAATCATTTATTAATGCGGTGATCTTAGAAGATGATGATTCAATAGATTCTATAGATATTATTGCAAATAAAATGATTGCAGGTGAAATTAAAGGCAAAAAGACATGCATTTTAGATCTAAGATCGGAATCTCCCGACGGCAGACACTTCATAATAGAAGTGCAAAATCAGAACCAATACTATTTTAAGAGAAGAAGTTTGCTTTATTTAGCAAAAGAATTCTCAAATTCAGCTAAAGAAGGAAAATTAAATGAATTAAAACCACATATCTTAATTAATATACTAAGTTACAAATTCTGTGAAGATGACATTTACAAACAAAAATTTAATATATTAGGAAACACAGATAACTGTTTATACTCAAAGTATTTAACAATATACAATATAAACATTATAGCATTTAGAAAAATTAAAAAAGATTTAAATAATCCATTACACAGATGGATGATATTCTTTGACATTGAAAGTTCTAATGAGCTTATAAAAAAGGTGATTGAAATGGATGAAGATATAAAATCAGCAGATGCGAGATTCAACGAACTACTATCCGATGAAGAAGCATTTCACGACTATCAAATGAGACAATTAGCAATAATGGAACTGGAAGGAGAATTAAGCTACAGAGAAGAAAAAGGTAAGATAGAAGGTGAAATTAAGGGTAAAAAGGAGGGTATAAAAGAAGAAAAAATGGAAATAGCTATTAGCATGTTGAAGAAAGGCTTGGATTTAAATTTGATTAGTGAAATTACCAATCTTCCAATCTCAAAACTTCAAGCTCTGAATAGTAAATAATTTAATTTCTACTTTCCATTATTTTTTATTAGATATATGTTATATGAAATAAGGGTTATAAGAAAAAAAATGGGGATGTGAAAAATCAAGATTTGTTATCGAAGATAATTTAAGGAAGATCTAAGATTTCCCGTTTCCTCATTGATATTTCAATAATGAATCTTTTAAGTGTTCAATGTTTAAGAATCCATAAATCAATTTAGCAAATCAAAAAATGAGTAATAAAAAAATTAATTGGATGAAAATGGGATAGTATGCTTGAAATTAAAATATAATCAGAATAAGATAATGTGAATGAAAAATAAAAGAAGTTAATGTCTTAGAGAATCATGTTCTACTCTCTATATAATTATTAAATTTTTAATTAAAGAAATTATAATTATTATTCTTAAAAATAAAAAAATATAAATTATTGTTTAAGAAATTAATTTAATATTAATTTGAAATTCTTAAAAACGGAGAATAAATTTTCCTAAGTTGAAAATAAGTTTTCAACAATAAGATGTTTAAAAATAAATTATTAATTACAAACATTTTTTACATCACTATATTTTTATAAAATTCAATTAAATATTTATAATTTAAAATACTTTTTATTTCTTTAAATTAAATTTAAATTCATCTTAAACTGTTGTATAAATATTAAATTGAGATAATAATTATTATAATAACTTAACTAAAAGATTATAAAAAAAATAACGGTGATTAATTGACAAACACTACAGGGAAAATATTTAAAGTTACAACATTTGGTTCAAGTCATGGAAAAGCTCTTGGAACAATAATCGATGGTTGTCCTGCTAATTTTGAATTAAATGAAAAAGATATTCAAATTGAATTAGATAAAAGACGACCTGGGACAAGTAACTTAACAACAAGTAGAAATGAGTTAGATAAAGTTGAAATATTATCTGGTATTTTTAAAGGAAAAACAGATGGAACTCCAATAACAGCTATTGTATTTAATAAAGATAAATCATCTAAAGATTATGAGTATCTTGAAAATAAGCCAAGACCAAGTCATGGAGACTTTAGTTGGATTTCTAAGTATGGAAATTATGATTACTATGGTGGAGGTCGTGGAAGTGGAAGAACAACAATTGGAATTGTTATTGCTGGAGCAATAGCTAAAAAAATATTAGCTTTATATAACATTAAAGTATTTTCCCATATTACTCAAATTGGAGATATTAAAGCTAAGAAAATTGATATAAATCTAATTGAAGAATATTCTAAAAAAAATAATCTTAAATGTGCTGATATTGAAGTTGCTAAGCTTATGGAAGAGAAAATTTTAAAGTTAAAAGAAGAAGGTAATTCTATTGGTGGTGTAGTTGAAACAATAGCTATTGGTGTTCCTACAGGACTTGGAGAACCTGTTTTTGGAAGGTTGGATGGTGAAATAGCTAAAGCTTTAATGAATATTGGGTCTGTAAAAGGTGTTGAAATAGGTTATGGCTTTAAAATAACTGAATTAACTGGCCATGAAGCAAATGATGAATTTTATATCAGTGAATCTGGTGTTAAAACAAGGAATAATAAATCAGGAGGTATTCTTGGAGGCATAAGTAATGGTATGCCGATTATAACAAGAATAGCTGTTAAACCAACTCCATCAATAAGCACCATTCAAAAAACTGTTGATTTGAAGAAAATGGAAGATGTTGAAATTAAGATAAAAGGTAGACATGATCCATGTATATGTCCAAGAATAACAACAGTAACTGAATCAAGTTTAGCTATTGTTTTATTAGATTTCATGTTAAAAGGAGGATTTATTCCAATGCATAATTTAAATATGCAGTAAACATTAATTTTTTTTTTTTTATTGATATTTAAAACCAATATTCTAAACTTCTTTGACTTGCGTCTAATTTTTTCATTCTTTTAATGGCTGTTGAAATACGTTCTGTTGAGAATCCATTTTCTCCACACATAAATTCAAAAAGCTTTTCTTCATTAACTTCTCTCCATTTAATTTCATAATTCTTGTTTACATCATGATTAAGGAATAGATCTCTTAATTGATAAATGTTCCTGCCTAAATCTTCCTCTGATTTTTTTAGATAGCTTTCTAATGACTGTGATTTAATTATTTTAAGGCTGTTTTTAGGTCCTATACCTTTAATTCCTGGATTAAAATCTGTTCCAATCATTAATGATGCATCTATAAGCTCTTCTTTAGTTAATCCAAGATTGTTCAAAACTTTTTTTAATTCTATAAATTCTAATTGTTTTTTATTCAGTGTAAGGTTTCTAACAATTCTTGATGCTCCAAACAATAAACAATCATAATCTTGAGAAGCAACAGCCCAAGCATCTCCTTTTTTTACCATGTATGTGGCTTGTGCTTCACCTTCACCACAAGCTTGTATGTGAGGAATACCCATTAAATCCAATAATTTTTTTGATGATTCAATAATATATGTAGACATTCGTGATGTTCGTATTGCATATTTACGAGCAGTTTCAGTATCTCCTTCTTCCAATGCTTTCTTCCATTTTTTCTCAGACTTTTCTTTTATTTTTCTTCTTTTTAAAATTGTTTCTTCTTTTAAATATGATGGTTTACCATCAAAGACATAGATAGGTTTTATTCCACTCTCTACAAATGAAGATGTTCTATACAATATTCCACTAAGATGGGAAGTTACATTCCCTTCTTCATTTGTTAATAGGTTACCATCACTTTGCCTAATACTTGATAGAAATTGATATATCATATTCGCAGCATCAATAGCTATAGTTTTCCCACACAAATCTTTTAAATTTATATTTTCAATAGTCAGTAAATCTCTTAGTTTTACTCCCATAGCAATCACTTCAATGTTTATTTATTGGTATGACGATTTTTATTATTTCTTAATAATTTTTATTAGTTCAATAAAAGGAATTTTTATTAATTTTAGATGTTGTCCAGCAATTCAATTTTTTGATTTTTTATTAAATTTTTAAATTATTAATTTAATCTTTAAAAAGAATATGAATTTATAATTTAATTTTAATTTAAATATAAAATATTATTTTATAATATTAATTCATATTTAAAGTTTATTATATTATTTATTCATAAAATAAGGTTTTTAAATTTTGATAAAGATAATTGTTGGATAAACTCTTTAATACAGACATGGCAACAGTTATGAAATAGTCGAAAAAAGTGCATTATTTCATACCTTCAAAAGTTTAAGGATTAAATGTAGGTTTCTTTTATAACATGCAATCTTTCCCTTATTCTTTTAAATTCTATATTTTAAAAAAGAAAATTATTCAATAGTTAGTTTAATTTGATGTGTTTGCTTTATTTCATTAGGACTTACATTCATTTCATCTTTTAAATTTTTATCCTTTAATTTTGAGATAGATTCTTTTATTCTTAAATTACAAACTTTTATTAAATCTGTTTTTTTATTTTTATATAACTTTACATCTTCATTTTTTTCAATCCCCACGAATCTTCTATTTTCTAAAATTGCGGAAATTAAAAAACTTCCACTTCCACAGGCATTATCTAAAATTAAATCTCCTTCTTTTGTGAATGTTTTAATTAAATATTTTCCTAATTCAACTGGTTTTTGAGTAGAATGATATACATTTCCTTCAGATTCTGGTGTTTTAAAATACACTATATCCGTAGGATATCTTAAACCATCACTTTTAACTTCTACTGGTGAAAAATCGCCATAGCTACCAGTCAACTGATTCTTTCGAACACCTTTATTATATGGGTTTCCTTTACTCATTTGTGGATTATAAATGGGTTGTTTTTTGTAAAAAACACAAATATCCTCATGTTTTCTTAAAGGTTGCTTTTTTGCATTTAAAAAATTAGTAGCTTTTGATTTCTCCCAAACTATTTTATATTTAAACCATTTTTCATTACTTAATATTAATTTTGCAGTAAAAATTCCTTGGGATGTTAAAATGATTGCACCATTATCTTTGATAATTCGTTTATATTCTTTCCATAATTTATCAAGATCAATTACAGAATCCCATTTATTTTGTGTTGTTCCATAAGGCAAATCGCATAAAATCATATCAATTGATTTGGATGGTATATTTTTCATTACATCTAAACAATCCCCTTCAATAACATTATTAATCATATTTTTAAAAATCATAGTAGCACCTTATTTATTTTTTCACAGTTTTTCTTCTTTTATATAATTTTAATAGAGAATTAAGAATTTTATCATGATATTCTTCAATTCTAAATGCAGATAAGACAGCAAAATCAAAATTTTTCCTATCTTTAGAACATAATTCTTCTTCTATTTTATACACATCTCTTTTTTCTAAAATTTCATATTTACTAATAATTTCAGAAATATCCTTGTCATTTAAAAGATTAGGATTTAACATGAATAAATTTTTTTCCATGTTAGTAGAATTTAAATCCAAGGCACCTAAGCCTCTTCCAAATCCTAAAGATTCTATATAAAATATTCCTATAATACTATTTAATAAAGCACTGCACAATTTAATGTTAGTGTTATTATCTTTTTTAGTAAATCTAATTAAGCGTTGATCCACAAAAGAACATTCTTTTAATCTGCTAAAAAATAATCTATCTTCAGGATTAATTGAAGTACAAATATCAGCTATTGTGTCTGGTTTCATAGTGTACCAATGAACATTAGCTTTTTTAAGAACTTCTGGTAATGGTTTTCCTTTTTTATTAAGCTCATTTTCAAATTTTTTAATCCAATTTAATGCATTTTTATGGTTCAATGATGTTAATTCATCAATTGATTTTTCACAACAAAAAGCATCTGATTTAGCTTTAGTGACATAACCTTCTATTTCTTTAGGAGTTTTGATTACACTTTTTATGTATTCTTTCTCAATATTATTCTCTTTATTGGGGTAAAACATAGCATTCCATCCTCTACGTTCACCTCTACCTATATCAAATAAATGTTGTGCTTTAATTAATTTTTTTTCTATTTTAATGATCCAACTCACATCTTCAAATAGTGTATTCTTAGATAATCCCAATTTTAAAATTTTTTCTTCATCTAATTTAGAATATCTAATTGAATTAAAATATTTTGAATCTTGGTTTCTTCTTATTAATGCACAAATTTCATCTATTTTTTCTGTAAAACCATTTTTATTTATATCAATATTTAATGTTATATAATTGGTTTTATGATTTTTGTCAATGCAGTTAATTTTATTTTTTTCTCTTTTTTTAAGTATTAATATAGTTGTAACAACATTCGCATCTTTAAACCACAGTCCTTTAGATGATGTTATTACATATTGGATATCATAAAAATAATGTAAAATATTATAAAAGGTATTCCCCCATAAAGTACCTAACCAAGAATTAGAAGTTATAATTCCTAATTTCCCCTCGAATTCCAAAATCTCCCAAAGTGAAAAAGGGATATATGAATATAAATCACTATTATCGTTTAATCCTAATTGATTATTTCCTGTCAATTCTTTAATTTTAGAACTAATTTTGTTCTTTATTCCTTTTTTGAGTTTATAAATGTCTTCTTTTTGAACAAAAGGTAAATTGGAAATTATATAATAAAATTTTGGAAATTTGATTTTAATTTCACTTCCATCGTTGGGATCATTGAAATTTATGTATTTAGTATCAGCTAAATTAATAACATCCTCTTTAAAAATTTTAATTACTTCTCCAATATGTTTAGGATTTGTCATTGCTAACATTGCTAATTGTAATGGAAAAGCAAACTTATCTGATGCCCATATTGTATCAATGGCTTCTTTTTCATCTACCCCATATTTAAGCTTTAAATCATAAGATGCATTAATAAGTGTTCCAGTACCACAGCAAGGATCTAAAACAGCTTTTGTTTTATCTTTGATTATTAAAGTAGATAAAAAGATGCTTAAATTATAAGGGGTTGTAAACTGACCAGAAATTTTTTTTGATGTTTTTTTAACAGTATTTATCAATACTTTTTGTATTGATTCATGATCTAATTTGTTTAATTGAATTTCTATTAGAAACTTGTTGAATAATTTAATTGATTTCCAAGCTATATTTGAAACACAATCTTCTGCTAATTGTAGACTAAAAATATTTTTAAAATCACATTTATCTGATATTTTTCTGAGTATTATGATTCCTTCTTCTAAAGAGCTCTCATCAACAATATTTTCTACCTCATTAGCATGGTCATGATATTGTTTAAGTAAGTTTGCAAAAATTAACTTATTCATCCATGAAACAAGGACTATTTTAGCTAATGAAGTATACATATCAGCATTTTTTTCATACTCATTTTTTACAGACATCCACCATATAATTATATTATCATCCATTAGACTATCGGTCATGATTTTTTCTTTAATTTTGTCTGCAACGGATGGAGTATTGTTTAAAATAAAGTTAGATAATCCTTCATTAGTCAATGAATTTATTATGGATGTATAATTAATTTTTTTATCTTTGAAAAATAAAATCAAATCATCTAATATTATGTATAATAATTTTTTCCATAAATCTTTGGATAAAAAAACATCCTCCCTATTTTTTATCTTATTCGATAGTTCATCCCATCTATAAATAATACTTGGGATATTATCTTCTCTTTTATAAAGAACAGCACTTTTAACATTCCAAATTAAGAAACTATCAAGCCCCAAAATTTTTGATTTTTTACAAGCATTATTAATTAACTCATTATCATCGATTGGAGTATCAGGTAATTTTAATTCCCACCCCTGAAGAATACTGCTCCCATCAGAATCACCATAAAGCAAAACATCTGGAAATAGTTTTTTATTTTCATTTGAGGACAATGTAGACTCTCCACCAGCTCTTTTAATAAGAACATTTCTTTCATTAGCCCAATTATTTATTTCAATTATGACATCAATAGCCCAACTCCGTTCATTATTATTAATAAGTACCATTATATCACTTTCTTTTGTATTGATGTCATTAAATTATCTAATAAAAATAATTAATAAATTTAATACTTTTTATTTTTATCACCAATGTTATAGTAAGATCACATTATTATTTAAATCAAAGCCAATAGAGCATTTCAAAACTAATATTTTAATGAAATTCCTAAATCCACAATATTTAATTTAATGAAGTTAAAATTATTTAATATTTATTTAATTTTAAAAAGAATATAATAAAGAATATAATATTTCTTTAATTTTAAAAAGAATAATAATTTAATTATTTTATGATATAATTCATTTTATAGTGATATAAAAATGTTTGTAATTAATCATTTATTTTAAACATCTTATTGTTGAAAACTTATTTTCAATTTAGGAAAATTTGTTCTTTGTTTTTAAGAATTTCAAATTGATATTAAGTTAATTTTTCAAATAAGAATTTTTATTTTTTATTTTTAAAAATTTATTTTTCAATCTATGAAACTAAAAGTTACGATGAAAAAACAAATTTTAATTTTAAATATAGTCATTTTGAAAAAGTTCTTAAATTTTGGATGATAAATTTTTTTGTTAAATTATTTAATTTCAAATATCACTTTATAGAAATCTATAATTTTAAATTTTAGATAA
>JAITOM010000192.1 GCA_031289975.1 Methanobrevibacter sp.
TTCTTAAATTTTGGATGATAAACTTTTTTATTAAATTATTTAATTTTTAATATTACTTTATAAAAATTAATAATTTTAAATTTTAAATAATTTAAATATATTTTAATTAATATAAATGATTTTAAATTAATATTTATAAAATCTATTATTTTATAAGTCAAAAAATTTCTAATTTTTGCTATTTTTTAATAATATTTATTTTTAAAAAAGTTTATTTCTTAAGAACTTTATCAAAACCACTATAATGAAAGTTTACTCTTAATGTGATCTATGATTTTAAACTTATCTCACAAATTTTTAAAACCGTTGAATCTTTTAAAATAAAAATGGAGAAATGAAAACTTTTTAAGAGATTTTTCATTATCTGGAGATATTTTAAAATTACATTATAAACGATTTTTATTTTGAGTTTCGTCTAACGATTGAATATCTATGTAAACAGGGTATAGGTTATTAGTAAATTTGTAATATCCACTTTTTTTGGGACCATGGTAATCCAATATTTTTAGTTTTCTTGCTCTATTTAGAAAATTTGTGAACACTTTTTTTTCGTTTTCAGTTAAATTTTTTGAAAAGTCTTTTTTTCTAAAAAAATAATCTTCATCTAAATTAGATATGGCATCTTTAGCTATTTTTTCAAATATTCCTAAATATTCCATACTTCTAATTGAGCTGTCAAATAATGGTTGTAAGTATTTTTTACCAATTTCATCTCCAGCATATAAAACACCCTTAAATGCAATATAATAAGTGATTAAGTCATCATCATTTGTCATGTAAAATGTTCCATTCCCTATTTCTTGCATCATATTAGGTAATCCTGAGGAGTATTTAACTAAAATATCAATGGCATCAGGATCAATTCCCATATTAATTTTATTAAAACTTTTATTGAAAAAATCAGTTATCTCCTTATCAGATAAGCCTTTAAGTTTTATATGGGAAAATATCCTGGTGAAAGAAGGATTATTTTCGTGCATTATTTCTAATTTTTCAGGGTAACCTGCTAATATCATGCATATTGGAGATTTTCCCCTATAGTTGGTGAATAATGTGTCTGCAAAACTTTTATACCAATTAACAAATTCAGGATTATCACTTAATCCATTAATATCATCAATTATTATTATCAAACCATTTTTATTATCAAATTCATTCACCATATTAACTAAAAATCCTGCGAAATTATCTTTAATATGATCTAATAAATTTTCAGAAGGTTTGAATTTTAATGAAGTTCCAAATAGGTTCACACTTTCAACATGATTTTTAAAACTATTAAAAATTTTGTTAAAAAAAGATTCTTTTTGGATATTATTCAATAATTCTTCTATGATTTGTCTTATTAAAGATTCAATATCGTGAACTCCATCGTTATAAATATGAACCCCAATATATTTTAATTTTTTCTCAGCATAATCTTTAAAGTAGCTTGCAAGAGATGATTTGCCCATACCTCTATTTCCAGTTATGAAAAAATGTTTAGGTTTATTATGTTTTGTTTCCATTAAAATTTTAATATTCTTCTCAAGAATATCTTCTCTACCTTCAAAATTATTAGGATCTACTGGACTATCAGGATTAAAAGGATTTATTCTATCCATTTTTTTCACCTTTATTTGTTTATTTCAATATTTCTACTTACTACCATCACAGCAAGTTTCTCATATATTATATGGTATACAATATAATATAAATAGTCTTTGGATTAGCAATATTTTGCTATGGCAACATGGAAAATTGAAACATTTTAAAAAAATAAATATTAATTTTTTTGGAGCTGGTCTTTTTGGCTTCGAGGTAGAAGAAACTAATGAAATTTGAAGCTTATCGTAGCTATAAATAAAATAAAATTTAAATACAATCTAAATTATAATGAACTTAGTAAGATATGTTTGTTTATCAACAAATATGGTTAAAAGAAGTTAATAGCTTGTATTCATTGCCCCATAAAAACTTTTACTCATTTAAGAGCTCGGTCACTTGGGTGACTCTGGTTTATGAGACCTTACTTTGAACTACATAAGTAATATAGTTGAAGTAATATATAAATATTTTGTTTATTACAGATTGTAAATTTTCATGTTTATTACAGATTGTAAATTTTTATGAAGTTTTTTTTTGAATTTTTATTTTATCTATGAATGAAAGCTAATTTTTTATAGAAAGTTCTTCTAAATTGTTATTGAATTTCATTTTTTACACTTTTTAGACAAATATTTTTCTAAAATCTTCATCAACTTCTCTTGAAATTTTAATATAAAAATTAAGTCTTTTAAAATTATCATTTATCATTCATACTATCTAATTATCATGTTTTTTATATATTTTAATATGCTACTTATTTTTTCATTTCATTAATTGCTATTCTATTTCATTTTTTTTATTTCATTAATGTATTACATTTTTATAAATATTTAAATCTCATTAATTATAGTGAACTAGAGGGTGTCAAAAAGTATGGAGGTTTTCATATTTTTTATCATCATTTTCACGATTCTACAGGAGAGTCTATATTTTCTTTTATGAAGATTCATTTAATCAGTATCGTGTAAAATTTG
>JAITOM010000200.1 GCA_031289975.1 Methanobrevibacter sp.
TATTAATTAAAATATATTTAAATTATTTAAAATTTAAAATTATTAATTTTTATAAAGTAATATCAAAAATTAAATAATTTAATAAAAAAATTTTTCATCCAAAATTTAAGAACTTTTCCAAAATGACTTATAATACAAATAATTTTAAATTAATATATTTTAATAATAATTATTCATTTTTTCATTTTTAAAAAAACTATTTATTAAGAAATTAATCAAAATCACTATATTTAAATATGCTGAATTTGTAATACTTAAAATTTACTAACAATTCAATTTTTTTCAATAACGGCTTCTTTAAAGAATTCAGGAACTAATGATTTATACATGGGACTTTTAAAAAGCATGTTAATATCTTCATCAAGAACGTAAGTATGACAAAAATCATCTTCAGCTCTCATTCCTCTACCATAAGCTTGCATTAAAGTCATAATAGTTTTATATGCATACCAATGTCTATCTTTTTTTCTTCTTTGATTAACCTGCTTATCTCCAAGATATGGAAATGGAACTTTATAAATGATTTGAAACCTACACTTGTCATAAGGTAAGTCCACACCTTCACTCATTGATGGACTTACAAGAACTAATGGTTCTTTACTTTTTTCAAAGTATCCTAATATTCTTTCTCTATTTTGAGAACTATGAGATATTAATCTTGAATTTAGAAATTTATTTGTTATATACTGTTGACACTTATAACTATGTGTGTGAATCAGACCTTTATCATTTGAATGTTTTTTTAAGATTTTATCCAATATTTCTAAGGTTTTAGGAGCTGTATATTTTATTCTATTTTTAGACATTTTTCCAGCTAAATTTAATTCTATTGGTCTTTTATCAACTGAAAATGGGCTATCAACCTTAATATGGTATAATTCATTTGGTTTTATTCCTAACCATTTAGCAAACATTTTATGAGATAGTATTGTAGCACTTAAAAATAGACAAACCTGCCCATATTTAAATAAATAATTATTTGCATAATTATTAACACGAAGTGGTTTAAATGAAACACTAACATTGGTTGTATCAATAACCCAAGCATTCGGTTCTTTTTCAAGATTTTCTTTTAATTGTTTTAGTCTTTCAATAGTAGTCTTAATTCTATCTACTTTATTTATTGGAAGGTCAGTTAAAGAAATTTCATCATAGGCTTCGCTAATAGCTTCAATTTCTAAAATCCAATCCTGAGGATCATCAGTTGATAAAGATTCTTTGGACAAGGTTTTTTTAATATCTTTTTCAAGTCGTTTATTATATAGATTTAACTCCAATATTCTCATTAACTTATCTTCAATATTATGTGCTTCATCTAAAATTAACAAATCTCTTTTTCCAAAGTGTTTTACATAGTTAAGCTCAAGAACAGCATAATCATAATTCATTAATGTTATAGGGGAATTAATAGCATTTGCTTTTTGATTCCAATAGTGGCAATGATTATTTGAATTGAAAAAAATACCACCACCAAAAGAATCTTCAAATGCTTCTTTTGAATCTAATGTTGGATTTTTGCTTATTCCATACTGACAGAAAAATTTTTTTGAACTTGGAGTAGTTTTACATGTTCCAATATCACAGGTAGAATCTAAATCATCTGTTAAACAATCAAAATTACCTCTTCCTTTAACTATAGGAAACTCAAATTCGTTCATATATTGGGATTGAAGTTGTTTGGTCATTGTAAGAATATAAGCAGAGCCATACATTTTTGCAAGTGTTGTGGCAACAGCGGATTTCCCAGTCCCAGTCCCTGCTTCTAAGACTATATATTTATAACCTTCTGAAATTGCTTCTTCAATATCTGATATTATTTCAAGTTGACCTTTACGAGGATGTTCAAATGGGAAGTTTTTGATTATTTCTTCATCGATGTATGGGAAATCATCTTTTAACTCTTTAACTTTATCTTTTGATAATAAATTATCTTCAATAGAATATGCAGGATTAATTACATTTCTATTTAGTGATTCAGTGTTATTGGAATTGTTATATTTACTATTAATTCCATTGTTACTATCGTATTTGTATTCTCCACAAAGACAGTTATTTTTTAACATTCCACAGTCAGGACAAAAAATTGGATTTGACATTATTTAATCTTTTTCATTATTATAGTATAAATATATAATTAGATAGAGCATTCCAAAACTAATAATTATGTTGCATGAATATATTTTCCATTATTTTATAATTATAGTCGTCATGAAAAAGCTCTTAAATTGTGAATGATAAATTTTTTTATTAAATTATTTAATTTTAAATATCATTTCATGAAAACCTATAATTTTAAATAATATAAATATATTTTGATCAATTATAAATAATTTTAAATTATATAGTACGAAACTTAAATTTTGGCAAAATCATTGTTTTTCAATTTCCTTTTAAATTTAATTTTTTTAATTAAATTTCTTATTCTTAAGAAATAATTAGAATAAAACATTGAAATTTTAAATTAATAAAAATATAAAAAATAATTTTAAAAATTAAAATATTTTAGTAAAATTAAAAAATTTTGAAAATAGAGAAAATCAAAGATTTTCTAACTTCAAAAACTAAAGTTTTTAAAGTGCCAAAAATTTGGTTTTTGACTATACAATATATATCAGACACTATCTAAATTTTTTTACTGATATGGATGCTGTAAACTTTTATGGAGGTTTGTCATTATTGTAGGGTTTCATTTATATATATATAAAACTTGTATCCGTTGCTACACACTGGAACGACGGATACTGGTTTCATTTATATATATAAAACCCAAAATTTTTAAAATCTCCACACTTTTTGACACCCTCAAAATATGTATTGATTTATAAAATATAAATTATAAATAAACTATATAAATAAAATTAATAATTTATTTTATCTAATAATTTATTTTATCAAACTTTTATCCAAAATATTAAAAATTATTAAATATAGTGTATGAAATAATGTTTGTAAGTAAAGAAAATCTTTCAGATTTTCTAATTGAACAAGTTCAATAATGAAATTTTTTAAATTACATCATAAATGTCAAATTTTTAATTAAAAAAATTATAATTATTATTTTTAAAAATAAATAAAAATTATTATTTAAAAAATTAATTTAATATTAATTTAAAATTTATAAAAATAAGATATTTA
>JAITOM010000341.1 GCA_031289975.1 Methanobrevibacter sp.
AAAAATAAAATAGTTAAATTTATTAATTAATAATTTAATAAAATATTAGAAAGTATTATTGAAAATTAAGCAAATAAAAATAAATGATTAATTACAAACTTTTTTTATTCCACTATAATTTTAAAAAGTAAAATATTTTATTAAAATTAAAAAAAATTGAAAATGCTAAAAATTTGGTTCTTGACTATAAACAGATTATAATTAATGAGTTTTTAATTAAATGATAATATTTATACTTTAAAAAAATGTAATATGTTCACAGTTGGGCTTATTTTTAAGATGAGATGTTTAAGATGAGTGATGAATTAATATATAAGTTAGAGAAATTAGATGTTTTGGATGCGAGTCCTGGCTTATTAGGTGGTAGAAGACATGATCAAACAATGAGTGAATGGAGAAGATGTCATGTTAATGTTTATTCTGATAGAATACATGTAGAAAAATATGGTTTTTGGACTGGCTCAAATAAAGGTGAGCAGACAGTTTTTTTTGAAGATATAAGTAATATTGATGAAGATAGAGGATTTTTATCTTCTCATTTGACTGTTGGGTTTAGAGGTTCGGATGCTTTGATTTTAAGAAGCTCAACATCTAAAATGGATGAGTATAAAAAATGTATTGTCCATGTTTATGAAAATTTTAAAAAAAATAGAAAAAATGAAAATAACACTTCATTTGGATCTAAAGAGAATAATCATGCCGATGATATTAAAAGATTTCATGATTTAATGGTTGAAGGCATTATTAGTGAGGATGAATTCGAAGCTAAGAAAAAAAAGTTATTAGACTTATGAAAACAGAGGAATATAAATGGATAATAAAGAAAAAATTGAGATTATTGAAAAAGGAACTTTGGAGATTATAAATAATGAACAATTAGATGAAAAAATTGATAAACAAAATCCAATAGCTTATGCTGGTTATGAACCCTCTGGTAAAATTCATTTAGGTCATGCTATTACAGTCATGAAATTAAAACAACTACAAGATATGGGGTTTAAAATAAAAATATTGTTGGCTGATTATCATGCTTATTTAAATGGTAAAGGAACCGTTGATGAAATTCAAGAGTTAGCTGAATATAATATGAAAGCTTTTAAAGGTTTGGGATTAAATCAAGATACTGAATTTATTCTTGGTTCTTCATATCAAACTAAACCAGATTATACGGATCATGTTTACAAATTATCAACCTTAACAACTTTAAAAAGAGCTAAACGTAGCATGGATCAAGTTAGTAGACATGATGAAAATCCAAAAGTGGGTAATGTTATCTATCCATTAATGCAAGTTGTGGATATGAGATTTTTAAATGTGGACATTGCATTAGGTGGTATGGAACAGAGAAAAATACAGATGTTAGCTCGAGAAATGCTTCCTAAAATTGATTTTGAACCTCCAGTTTGTATTCATACTCCACTTCTTCATGGACTTGATGGTGATGAGAAAATGTCTTCAAGTAAGGGAAACTTCATAGCTGTTGATGATGATGAAAATTTGATTAAACAGAAAATAAAGAAAAGTTATTGTCCTATTAAAGTAGTTGAAGCTAATTCACTTATTGAAATAGCTAAATATTTTATATTTTCAAATCAGGAGAAAATCTTAATTGAAAGAAGTGATAAATTTGGAGGAAATCTTGAACTTGGTGAAAATGAGCTATATAATCTGTATGAGTCTGGTGAATTACATCCATTAGATTTAAAGAATGCTGTAAGTAACTTTTTGATTGAATATTTAAAACCTGTTCGAGAATATATGTCAAATTAATTAATCTTTAATTATTTTTTTAAAACTTAATATATTCTGATTGTTTTTAGTTTTATAAGAAACTTCATCCACATTGTTTTTTATAATAATAATTCCTAAACCACTTTTTTCATAATCTATATTATCCATATATAAGTCTAAATCATTCATATATTTTAAAGGATTGAATAATATTCCATTATCAATGAATCTAATATTTATAGCTAATGGATTTTCTGAAATTAGATAAGATATTTTTACTTTATTTTGTTTAGATTCTTTGTATCCATGTTTTACAATATTTATAAATATTTCTTCTATAACCAGATTTAATTTTAATTTAAAGTCATTTGATGGATGGTATGGCTTTAAACTATTGTGAATCAAATCAAAAATTCTTTTTAATTCATTTTTTTGTGAGGAAACAACGATTTCACCAGACTCTTTAATATCTGCTTTAGGCATGTTTGTATTACTCCATAGCACATTACTTTTATAAAATCTCTTTACTCAACAAACAAAAATGATTAAATTTTATTAATAATGTAATCCTTAATTATTCTATAATCCACTTAAAATATATTTTTAATTGATTAATAATTATCATAATATATTATATCGTTCATGTTATTATATTATAATGCTAATATATAGTAAGTGTTTTGCAAAAATAATTTTAATTTTTATATTTAACATAGCATGAAACTTAAATTTTTGCAAAAATCATTACCTTTGGTGTTTTCTTAATATATTTTACCTTAACTTTTTCAAATATTAATTTTTTATATTATAATTAAATAATCATAAAACTTATATATTTTGATTTACATAATTTAATTGTAAAAATTTAATTCTTATTAAATGAAATATATAAATCATGAATCTTTTAATTTTATTATCGTTTACTATTAATTTTATTTAAATTTATTTATCATCAGTATCTAAATTGATTTATAAAGAAAATAACTATTTATCAATTAGGGACTGTAAAAAGAGGATGGAAATTCACAATCTGGAATTTGGGTTTTTAGCAGAAAAAATTTAGGACATATACATGTCATTAAACTATTATCATATGTTTTTAATTTTTCAATTGTAAAAATCCATGTTCAATTGTAGAAATCCATGCTAATTTTACAGTGCCATCAATTACAATAATTTATATTTTAATTATGGGTTTATATAATGTGTGGTATAGTTGGTTACATTGGTCAAAATGAAAAAGCATCACCAATTTTACTTGATGCTATTAAAAAATTAGAATATAGGGGCTATGATTCAGTAGGGATAGCTACAATAAACAATGAAAAGATTGAACTTAAAAAAGATAGTGGAAAAATCAATGAAGTAGATAAAGAACTTCAGCTTAAAGATATGGAAGGTTGTGTGGGTGTTGCACATGTAAGATGGGCAACTCATGGATATCCAAATAAGATTAATTCACATCCTCATACAAACAATAATAATAAAATAGCTATTGTACATAATGGTATTATTGAAAATCATGAAGAACTTAAAAAAGAATTAATTAGTGAGGGATATGTTTTCAAATCTGAAACTGATTCAGAAACATTGGTTCACCTTATTGATAAATTCATTAATAAAGGTTTAAACTTCCAAAATGCTATGATAGAAACAGTTAAATTAATTAAAGGTTCTTATGCTATAGGTGCCATTTCAATTAATTATCCTAATGAATTAATAGCTATTAGAAATGAAAGCCCATTAGTTGTTGGATTAGGGGATAATGGTAATTTTATTGCATCGGACGTTCCTGCATTTTTAAAACATACCAATAAAGTAATTTTTCCAGAGGATAATGAATTAGTGATTATGAATAGTGATAATGTAACTATAAAGGATTTAAATGGAAATATATTGGATAAAAAGGTTGAAACAATTGATTGGAATGAAGAAATGGCTCAAAAAGGTGGGTATGACCATTTCATGTTAAAGGAAATTAATGAACAAAGTGTTGTTGTAAGCGATACACTATCTGGAAAAAAAGATATTGAAAATATTGTCTCTAAATTAGGTAATATTAATAAAATATGTTTTGTTGCTTGTGGAACATCTTATCATGGAGCTTTAACTGGAAAATATGTATTTGAATCTTTTTTAAATATTTCAACTGATGTCATTTATTCTTCAGAGTTTAAATATTTTAGTAATGTTTTAGATGAGAATACATTGACTATTTTTGTTTCTCAATCTGGAGAAACTGCAGATACATTATCAGCCATTAAAATAGCTAAAAATCGTTCTAAAACATTAGCTATTGTTAATGTTTTAGGAAGTTCTATTACTCGAGAAGTAGAGCATGTTATTTATACAAAAGCAGGACCTGAAATAGCTGTTGCTGCAACTAAAACATATTTGAGTCAACTAATTTCAATATATTTATTGGCTATTTATCTATCTAAAAATAGGAATAATGAGTTCTATGAAAATATGATTTCTCAAATTGAAAAAGTTCCCACCTATATTAATGAGTTAATGCTAAATGAAGATAAAATCAAAGAAATAGCAAGAAAATATAAATCTTACTCCGCATTCTTTTTCTTAGGAAGAGGTTTTATATATCCTACAGCATTGGAAGGTGCTTTAAAGTTAAAAGAAATTACATATATCCATGCTGAAGGTTATCCTTCAGGAGAATTAAAACATGGTCCTTTAGCAATAATTGATGAAAATGTTATTGTAGTGGTTTTAGCCCCAAGTGAAAATCCTGAATCCTTTTCTATAAACAGTTATAAGGATACTATAAATAACATGGAAGAAGTTAAATCTCGCGGAGCTCAAGTAATAGCTATTACCTCTTATGAAAATGGAGAACGGATTAATGTTAATGATATCTTCCAAATTGATAATCAAGTAGATGAATTACTTTCTCCTTTAGTTTATTTAGTTCCATTACAACTTTTATCTTATTATATCAGTATTTATAAAGATTTAGATCCTGATAAACCAAGAAATTTAGCTAAATGTGTGACAGTGAAATAATAAGCATTATAATGAAAATAATTTTTTAATATATGGTTATTGAAAAGTTGAATTTTAAAATGATGATTTTTTTATTAATTTATTCAATTTTAAGTATTATTTTATGAAAATCCATAATTTTAAATTTTAATTAATATAAATATGTTTTAATTATAATAATTATAGAAAAGTTCTTAAATTTTGAATGATAATTTTTTTATTAAATTATTTAATTTTAAATATTGCTTCATTAAAATCTATAATTTTAAATTTTAAATAATATAAAGGGACTGTTCAAATCTTTACTGAAATGATATTTCTGAGAAGCATGATTTTTATAATTTTGTAAAATTTATACCATTTTTGTATTATGTTATCATTAATAAAGTAATATTTTTTG
>JAITOM010000403.1 GCA_031289975.1 Methanobrevibacter sp.
TTTTCTTATTCCAAGATATTTCAAATCTATCATAATAATTTTTAGCTATATCCTCATATTTATTCCAAATTCCAATAGCTGTTTTAGAATCTGGTTCTTTTTCATTAAACTTTGTAAAAACATGCATCATCTCCTTTTCATCTTTTATAATCATCTTCACTGTAGGTAAATTAAATCTAGCTATTTTTGCATTAGAGTCCTTTAACAACTCTTCACTTTTTATTATTTTATTTTTTAGATTAAAAGTTTTATTAACCATTAGTTTAACATCAATTCCTTGTTTAACTTTTTGATTGATTTTATATTCCAATTTTTCCCATTCATCATCAAATAAAAATCCTATTCTAATAGCTATTGTCTTTTTTGCTTTAGATATTAAATCAATTTCCTTTTCAATGATTTTATCTTTTCCATAAATTAACCAAACTGGTGCAGGGACTTTTGAGAGTTGATTTTCATAAATTTCATTTAAATTTTTCTCACTTTCCTCTAAATCATTAATTAATCTATTTTTATTTATTCTAAATATTTTCATTGGAGGAACAACAGTATATTTTAAAGGTCTTCCTTTTTCTATTTCAACAAATCCTTTTTTATCTAAAAATTTTAATATCTCATAAATTTTTGATCTTGGAACTTTTGAATTTTCACTTATTTCAGTTGCAGTTCCTGAAATAATATAGTTTAAAGTTAAATATGTTAAAGCTTCATATTCTGTTAATCCAAAATATTTCAATGATTTCAATATCATTTTATCTATTTCATTCATTTTAACCATCAATATTTTTAAATTACAATTAATTGAAAATCATATTTAGTTTAAAATTTATATTATCATTTAAATTACATTATCCTTTAAATTATTTATTATTTAAAAAATTAATTTAATATTAATTTGAAATTTTTAAAAATAAGATATTTAAAAATAAATGATTAATTACAAACATTTTTTATATCAACATATTAAAAATTATTTATTTAAAATTATTTATTTAAAATTTAAAATTATAGATTTTTATAAATTAATATTTAAAATTAAATAATTTAATGAAAAAAATTATCATTCAAAATTTAAGAACTTTTCCAAAATGACTATTAATACTAAATATAGATTATTTTAAATAAAATATTTTTTAAATAAAATATTTTAATAATTTTTATTCTAAATTATACTTTATTAGTGACAAAATCTTTATATATGAACTAAATTCAATTTAATTATAAGTACAAATAAAAAAATATTCATGCTAAAATAGCTTATTAATAGTAAAATAGCTAATTTAGTAAATAAATATTTAATATAAAAGTTTTAAGTGTACTATAATTTTTGGAGATGTAAAAATGAGTAATGATGAAGTAGATATGTTTTGTTATCAGTGTTCTCAAACAGCGAATGAAATTGCTTGTACTAAAATAGGCATGTGTGAGAAAAATCCAACAATAGCTAAATTGCAAGATAATTTATTATTTGCAATTAAAGGAATTTCCGCATACAATTATCATTTAAACGAGTTTGGAGTAAGTGAGGCAGAAATAGATAAATTTCTAACCGAAGGGTTGTATGCAACCTTAACAAATATGAATTTTGACTTAGAAAATTTAATTGACTATGGATTGAATGCAGGGAAAATAAATTTATTGGTGATGACTCTACTTAAAAAAGCACATATTGATAATTATGGGGAACCAACCCCAGAAACTGTTAATGTTGGTTCAATTAAAGGTCCAGGAATATTAGTTACAGGTCATGATCTTAAAGCATTAGAAAAACTTTTAAAGCAGAGCGAAGGTAAGGGTATTAATATCTATACTCATTCTGAAATGTTACCAGCACATGGATATCCTGAACTTAAAAAATATGAACATTTGGTAGGACAACTTGGTGGACCATGGTTTGATCAAAAAAAGATTTTTAAGAAATATAATGTTGCTATTTTAGGAACTACTAACTGTGTTCTTATACCATCAAAAGATTCTTATAATGAAAGAATGTTTACAATAGGTCCTGTTAATCTTCCAGGAGTAGAACATATTAATGATTATGATTTTACACCATTAATAAATAAAGCTATTGAACTTGGAGATTTACAAGAGGAAGAAAAAGTTACAATAACCACAGGTTTTGGATTAAATGTTATTCTATCGTTAGCCGATAAAATTAAAGAACTTGTTGAAAGTGGAAAAATTAGAAGGTTTTTCTTGGTTGGTGGTTGTGATTCCCCACTTCCTAAAACAAATTATTACAGAGAATTTGTAAAGGAATTACCTAAGGATACAATTGTTTTAACATTAGGATGTGGAAAATACAGATTCAATGACCTAAAGTTAGGTGATATTGAAGGTATTCCAAGATTGATTGATCTTGGGCAATGTAATGATGCTATTGTTGCAATTGACCTTGCAGTTGCTTTATGTGAATTATTTGCTCTTGAGTTAAATGATTTACCACTGACGATTGTTTGTAGTTGGATGGAACAGAAAGCTGTAGCTATTCTTTGGAGTCTTCTATTTTTAGGTAAGGAAGATATTCTTCTTGGGCCTGTTTTACCTGCATGGGCAAATGATGATATTGCAAATTATTTGGTTGAAACATTTAATTTAACTCCAATAGGAGATCCAAAACATGATATAAAAAGAATTTCAGGTTAAATCCTATTTTTCTCTTATATAATAAAATTAATTATACAAAACACATGATGAATTTTACAGAGAGCAGGACATAATTCTATTACTTGTTACTCATTCTTTTTCCATGTTTTATGTCTTTTTACTTTTTTAATTTTGTTTTTCATTTTTAAATAATTATTTAATTTTCAATTAAAGCTTTTATTATCATTTTCACTCTTTTAATTTTTTTCTACTTTTTAATCTTTAAATTTATTTTCTACTATAGTGTATGAAATAATGTTTGTAAGTAATGAAATTTTTTAAATTACATCATAAATGTCAAATTTTTAATTAAAAAAATTATAATTATTATTTTTAAAAATAAATAAATAAAAATT
>JAITOM010000405.1 GCA_031289975.1 Methanobrevibacter sp.
AAATGAACTTTTTTAAAAATAAATATTATTAAAAAATAGCAAAAATTAGAAATTTTTTGACTTATAAAATCATAGATTTTATAAATATTAATTTAAAATCATTTATATTAATTAAAATATATTTAAATTATTTAAAATTTAAATTTATTAATTTTTATAAAGTAATATCAAAAATTAAATAATTTAATAAAAAAATTTTTCATCCAAAATTTAAGAACTTTTCCAAAATGACTATAGATGTGAAATTATTAATTTTAAATGTTATTTATAGTGTATTAAATAATGTTTGTAAGTGAAAAAAAACTTCGTTTTTCTAATTGAATTGAAAAATTTGGGGATGTGAAAAATCCAAATGATAAATTATTTTTAACTTTTTACTCAAATGTAGAGTATAAGTAAAAATCTTTTTTTAGTAATGTATTAATTTTATAAAGTTCTTAAAATGCTTCAAAATTGAAGTATTATAAACATTGAATAAAGTATTATAGATTCAACGGTTTGATTTTTCACAACCCCCGTTTATTTTTATAAAAATAATCTTTGATAAAATGAAATTTGGGAATTTTAAAATAGAAACAAATCCTAAGGTATATGAACCATCTGATGATAGTTATCTACTATCTGAAAATCTTATAATTGAAAAGGATGATGAAGTATTGGATATTGGAACAGGTTCGGGAATTATAGCTATTAGTGCATCAACTTTAGCTAAATCAGTAATAGCAACAGATATTAATTATGATGCATTAAAATTAGCAGAAAAAAATATTAAATTAAATAAGATAGAAAACATAAGGGTATGCTTTGGTAATCTTTTCCAACCAGTGAAAAATAAGAACTTCGACCTAATTCTATTTAATCCTCCATATCTACCAACTGATAAAAATGATATTTTAGAAGATAATTTAAATTATGCATTTGATGGTGGAATAGATGGAATGAAAGTTATAAATTCTTTCTTAAATCAAGTGAAAAATCACTTAAAATGTGGAGGAAGAGTTCAGATGATTCACTCTTCACTCTCTAAGATTCAAGAAACTATAAATAAATTGGAAGATTTAGGTTTTGTTGTTGAAATAACAGCAAGTGAGAGATTTTTTTTTGAAGAGATAGTTTTAATAACAGGAACATTAAAAAAAGAATAGCTACTAAAAATAAACTATAATTGTCATGAAAAATTTATAAACTATAAAGAATATATAATTTAAGATGAAAAGTTTGATAAAAATAAACTATAGTATATGAAATAGTGTTTTTAAGTAAAGAAAAGCTTTGCTTTTCTAAATTTAAAAACATGAAATTTTTAAATTAAAGAAAAACTTCGTTTTTCTAATTGAAATAAAAAATTTCACTAAAGAAAATCAAAGATTTTCTAATTGAACAAGTTCAATAATGAAATTTTTTAAATCAAATTATAACTCTTCAATTTTTAATTAAAAAAATTATAATTGTCATTTTTAAAAATAAAGAAATAAAAATTATTATTTAAAAAATTAATTTATTATTAATTGAAATTTTTAAAAATAAGATATTTGAAAATAAATGATTAATTACAAACATTTTTTACATCACTATAATTTAAATTTTTAAAAATAAATGATTAATTAAAAACATTTTTTACATCAATTATATGATAAAAATATATATAGATTTAGATTATCATCGTTTTTAGATAATAAAACAAATGATAAAATATCAAATGATAAAATATTGAATGAGTTTTTAGAAATGGATCATGCAATATCAAGTATTAATAATCAGGAAACTTTTTGGAAGAAAATAAGAAGGGGGTCAAAAACCATAGAATAATTTCTTATTGAATATAGGAAAAATAATCAAGAAACTATGGATTAAAACGAAGTAAGATCTGATGACAAAAAGAAGGTAAAATTGAAGGTTTAAAAGAAGAGGAAATTAAATGGATTGAAAAAGAAAAAAAATAATCATGGAAAATATGAATATGGTTTATTTATTCCTTGGTTGACCTCCACTAAAAATTCACATATATAGGAAGCATTTAAGTGAGAATATTAAAATTAATCATAAGTTGCAAGATGATGAGAGAGCAAAAGATTATAAGCATATTTTGAGTTAATTAAGAAGGATATTGACATGCTCATGATATAAAGATATTGGTTTATTATTAATTTGTTTTTTGGTGATTTGTATTGTAGGTCATCGACTCATACAACAAGTTTTGTTTAATTATTACTTCATCTTTTGGTGATGCTAAAATTATATGTTATCGCATATATGTATGATCATTATTGCATTCAATGAATGATTATGATTGTCTTTATCTTTTGGATCAGAATTTACTGATTTGAGAATTTAGTGATTTGTTATGTTCTGATCCTGTTCAACTGGACTTGAGAAACTCTGGTTTTTGGAATTCTTTTTGACAAGTAGAGGAGGATAAAATAAAAAATGGGGTGATTCAAATGTTAATAATTGAGGTGTTTCAATGCAAATAGATCAATCAAATTGTGCTAAATGTGGTATTTGTGTCGATGCTTGCCCTAATGGATTAATAATAAGGCAAGGATTTAAAATAATCATCAAGGGCGGATGTACAAATTGTAAAAAATGTTTAGGTGTTTGTCCAATGGATGTAATTTTTGAGTAAAAATAGGCACTGTAAAAAGAGGATGGAAATTCCCAAGTTGGAATTTAGATTTTAGCATAAAAGCATTAAGCCCATATACATGTCATTAAATTTTTATCGTCTGTTTTCAATTTTTCAATTGTGAAAATCCATGCTGATTTTACAGTGCCAAAAAAATTTTCTATTTTTTAAGTTGTAGATGAATTTTTGTAACTAAAAGCGAAAAGTATATATACTAATACTGATATATAGTAGTATATGGAATTAGAAAAAAATTCTCACAGTCATTATAAACTTTGTTATCATTTAGTTTTAGTAACTAAGTATAGAAAGAAAGTAAT